>NZ_JBFBIK010000003.1:0-174368 GCF_040685555.1 Sphaerisporangium sp. NPDC088356 | reverse complement strand
GGGCCCCCTGTCACTTGCCGGCGACCCGGTCGCCGCGGTTCACCGCTAGGCGCGCAGCTGACGGAACTCGTCGGCCCTGGCGGTGAACTCACCCTCGGTGAGGGCGGTCTCCTCGGCGCACGCGCCCGCGCTGGCCTCGATGCCGGGGCCGAGCGGGAACGCCTTCTGGAACTGGATGTTCACGCGCGGGGGGACCTCGTAGGCGTCCACGCCGACACCGAGGCCGGTGACCTTCTCGGCCACGCGGCGCTTGCCCACGTAGACGTCGAAGATGGCGTTGTAGACGATGATCGCCGGGTAGTCGGCCGCCGCCTGCTGCGCGATGGCCAGGCTGCGCGGCTGGGGGGTGTCGGACAGGGTGATGGTGACGTACTCGCCGAACAGTTCGGAGAAGCCGGCCACTTCCCACTGCTCGATGGCGAACTCGAACTGCCGGTGGCCACCGGCGTTGGTGAGGGGAGCGCCCCGGTCCAGGCGCAGGACGGCCGACATCTTGAGGATCTCCTTGACCTCGCCGTCGGCGACGATCGGGATGTTCAGCTCGGACTGCTGGAATTCCACGTCCGCGACCGGGGGGAACTCGGTCTGCCGGGGGAGCGGGTTGACGATCTGGGGGGTACTCATGGTTTCCTCCTGCTGTTCCCACGTTTAACGTGGGTGGCGGTTCACACCGGACGGCCGGGAGCCACGGCCTGCACGACACGCGGAAGCGGAGCCCGCCGTTCGGTGTGTTCTCGGTTCGGCCCCGCCTCGAAGGACGGGGACGTCTGTGCCTCTCCCTCGGGGGAGGCGGGTGCGGGGGCCGGCATCGCGGAGTCCGCGGCGACGGCGGCCGTGATGTGCCGGGCCTCCACGACCAGGCGCTGGCCCGGGTCCCAGTCGGGGCTGTGGAACATCAGCCCGAGCAGCGTGCTCTCCAGGATCGCCCGCAGCCCTCTGGCCCCCGTCTGCCTGCTCTGCGCGCTCTCGGCGACCGCCGTCAGTGCCTCCTCGGTGAACGAGAGCACATGCCCGTCGAGCCGGAAGAGCTCCTCGTACTGGGCGAGCAGGGAGTCGACGGGCTCGGAGATGATCCGGCGCAGCTCCGCCAGGCCGAGCTGTTCGAGCTGGACGACCACGGGGAACCGGCCGACGAACTCGGGGAGCAGGCCGTAGGAGATCAGGTCCTGGGGTTCGGCGTCGGTGGTGGTCTCCGGATCGGGCACGACCCTCGCGCCGAAGCCGATGCCCCGGGAGTTGCCGCGTTCGGCGACGATCTCGTCCAGGCCCACGAAGGCGCCGCCGGCGATGAACAGGATGTTGGAGGTGTCCATCCTCCTGGCCTCGGATCCGGCGGGCCCGTCGGCGCCGCTCCGGGTGGCCAGGGACACCTCGGTGCCCTCCAGCACCTTCAGGAGGCTCTGCTGCACGCCTTCTCCCGAGACGTCGAGCGCCCCGGCCTCCCGCTTGGCGAGCTTGTCGACCTCGTCGAGGAACACGATGCCGTGCTGGGCGGCGGCGACGTCGCCGTCGGCGGCGGTGACCAGGCGGCGGAAGATGGACTCGGTGTCCTCGCCCGCGTACCCGGCCTGCGTGATCGAGGTGACGTCGGCGACCACGAACGGCACGCCCAGGGTCACGGCGAGGGTCTCGGCGAGGAGGGTCTTGCCGGTCCCGGAGGGCCCGGCCATGAGGATGTTGGACTTGGCGAGCCTGGCCGGCCGATCAGACGGCTGGGACCGCTCGCCGATCTTCCCGATCCTCTTGAAGTGGTTGTAGACGGCCACGCTCAGCGCCCTCTTGGCCGCCCCCTGGGCGATGACGTGCTCGTCCAGCCGGGCCAGCAGCATCGAGGGGGTGAGCCTGCCGGAGGTGTTCCTTCTCCTGCGCCGCCCCTCGACCGCGGCGATGCCCGCCTTGGCGCAGTCGACGCAGATGGCCGTGCCCGTGCCGGTGATGAGGGGGACGGCGGCCAGCTCGTTCACTCCGCAAAAGGAGCAGTAGGCGAGCTTTCTGCGGAGGGAAGGGGTCATGTGTCCACCTCTCGACCGGGTAGGTCACTTCAATAAAATGTACTGATCGGATTAGGGGTCGACAATAATCAAATGTCGACATACGCGGCGTTTCCCGTGGTTGAGACCTGCCATTGCGGACCGGCGTCCACCATCTACCTTTAATAAGCCACACCGACCGCAGCGAGGAGTCGACCACATGGCCGGGACCGGATCCAAGATCGCAGTGATCAGCGTGAACGTGCACGACATGGACCAGGCGGTGGCCTTCTACACCGACACGCTGGGCTTCGCCGTCCGCTCCGACCGGGGTGCGCCCTACTTCGTGGAGCTGGTCAACGACGGGCCCCGGCTCGTGCTCCAGCTCGCCGAGCGCCCGGCCAAGGCCGACTACCCCTCGGGCGCGTGCATCATGATCAACCTGGGCGTCGCCGACGCGCAGGCGGAACTGGGCAGGCTGCGCGAGTCCGGGGCCGAGCTGCTGCACGAGTCACTTCAGGAAAGCCCTGTGGGCCCCTACTTCGCCGTCGCCGACCCGAGCGGCAACGTGATCGAGCTGATCCAGTTCAGCGAGTGACCGCCACCTCGGTCCACCGCCCCTCCGTGGGCGCGCGCATGCTCACCGGCCGGATCCTGACGGTCGGCCGCACCTTCCTCGCCGTGGCGGCCCGGGTCGGTGCACTGTGGGTCGTCGCCAGGCTGACCGGACGTCGCGCGGCCTTCCCCCGCGCCGCCGCCGGCGCGGTCGCCGCCCGGCTCCACCAGGCGGGGCCCACCTTCGTCAAGCTCGCCCAGCTGCTCAGCACCCGTCTTGACCTGCTCCCCGCCGAGCTGTGCAAGGCGTTCTCCCGCCTGTACGACGACGTCCCCGCGATCCCCGCCAAGACCGCCGAGGAGCTGGTCGCGGCCCGGATGGGCGCGCCACTGAAGACGATCTTCGCCCGCTTCGACCTTCGGGCCGTGGCCTCAGGAAGCATCGCCTGCGTCTACCGGGCCACGCTGTTTGACGGCACCGAGGTCGCGGTCAAGCTCCGCAGGCCGGGGGTCGAGGAGATCATCGCCGCCGACCTGCGGCTCATCGCCTGGGGCACCGCCCTGGCCGCCCGGACCCCGATGATGCGGGGGCTGCCCGCCGTGGCCGCCGTCAGGCAGATGTCCCAGGCCATCGCCGGGCAGCTCGACTTCACCGCGGAGGCCGCCGCGCTCGTACGGCTGTCGGCCGCGCTGAAGGAGCTCGACGAGATCAAGGTGCCCCTGCCCCACCCCGAGTACGCGGACCCCGCGCGAACCGGACGGGGAGTGCTGGTGATGGAGTACCTTCCCGGACTCGCCAGGAGGTCTCCGGCCGACCTCGGCGAGCAGGCCTCGGTGCGGGCTGTGGAGGCGGCGCTGGCCGCCATCTACAAGATCTTGTTCCTGGACGGCCTCGTCCACTGCGACCTGCATCCGGGCAACCTCTACCTCATGCCCGACGGATCGGTCCAGATCCTCGACGCCGGGTTCGTCGTGGAGCTGCCGGAAGGGGCACGCCGAGCCTTCACCGAGTTCTTCTTCCGCATGGGCACCGGCAACGGGAAACGCTGCGCCGAGATCGTGCTGTCCACCGCCATGGACCGGCGGGGCCTGGACGAAGGCGCCTTCACCGCCGAAATGGTGGCCCTGGTCGAGTCCGTCACCGGGGTCCGCGCCGGCGACTTCGACCTGCTGCGCTTCGCCGGCGGACTGTTCGACATGCAGCGCAGGCACGGACTCCACGCGGATCCGCAGTTCATCTTCCCGCTGCTCGGCATCCTCGTCTTCGAGGGGGCCATCAACGCCTACCACCCGGAAGTGGACTTCCAGGAGCTGGCCATGCCCTACCTGGTAAGGGCTCTGTTCACCCGCCGATGACCTTTATCACTATATCTAAAAGTAGTAAAGTAGTCTTATGAAGGAAGGGCGCAGACACTACGGCCAATACTGTGGCCTCGCCGCGGCGCTGGACGTGATCGGCGAGAGGTGGACGCTGCTCATCGTCCGTGAGCTCCTGGTCACGCCGCGCCGCTACAACGAGCTGCTGGCCAACCTGCCGGGAATCGGCACGAACCTTCTGGCCGTCCGGCTCAAGCTGTTGAGCGACACGGGCGTGGTGGAGCAGCTCACCTCCGATCCCGACGGCCGCGCCCGCCGCTACAGGCTGACCGAGCGCGGGCAGTCGCTGCGCCCGGTGGTGCTCGACCTCGCCCGCTGGGGCATGCCGCTCCTGGCCGAGCCCGATCCGGAGGACGAGGTCCGCCCCGAGTGGTCGCTCGTCGCGGTGGAGGCCATGATGCGCCCGCCGTCCGTGTCCGCCCCCGACGAGTGCTACCAGTTCGAGATCTCCGGGAAGGACGGGCGCATCGAGGTCTTCCATGTCGCGATCAAGGAGGGCAGCGCGCAGGTCGTGGCGGGCCCCACCCCTGAGCCCGGCCTGCTCGCCGTGACCGACGCGGTCACGTTCGTGGAGATCGGGGCGGGCAGGCTCGACCCCCTGGAAGCCGTCGTCGTGGGCAGGCTGCGCCTCGACGGAGACCCCGGAGCCGTGCTCCGCTGCTGCCGCATGCTCGGCCTGCTCCCCGGCTGATTCCGGTCCCTTTCCCTTTCGCTCTATGCAACGAACCTTTGTCATGAAAAAACACTCTTACGGATGGGGGTCCGGGACTACTCAGACAACGGGGAAGGAACGACATGCCGGTCAATCTGTCCAACAGCACGCCGCTCGCGTGGGACTCGGCCACTCTGGACGCCGACACCAAGGCGATGCTGGACAACCTGCAGCCCAACATCCTGCAGGCGCATGTCAGGGAACACATGTCGGTCCTGTTCATCGGCTTCGGCGACGGGGCCGACGCCAAGCGCTTCCTGCGGGACCTGGTCCCTTTGATGAAGTCGGCCAGGAGGCACCTGGAGGAGGTCAGGGAGTTCAACCGGTCCAAGGCGGCGGGCACGTCGTACGTCGGGGTCGGGATCAGCAAGCTCGGCTACCTCAAGCTCGGCCACTCCACGACCGGCTTCACCGACAACGCGTTCAAGTCCGGGCTCAAGCGGCGCAAGGACACCCTCGAAGACCCGCCGGTGAGCGCCTGGGAGGCGTCGTACAAGGGCGAGATCCACGCGGTCGTGATGATCGGGGACGCCACCGCGCCGCCGGTGGCCGCCACCCGTGAGCGCGTCCTGGCGCTGCTGCCGGCGACGGCGAAAGTCCTTGGCGAGGAGACGGGACTCGGGCTGCGTAACGCCCAGGACCGGGGCATAGAGCACTTCGGCTACATCGACGGCCGAAGCCAGCCGCTCTTCCTCGCCGAACAGGTGGCCGGGGAGAAGGGTACGAACTGGACGCCGTTCTTCCCGCTGAGCCACATCCTGGTCGCCGACCCGCTGGCTCCGAAGCCGGCCAGGCACTTCGGCAGCTACCTCGTCTTCCGGAAGCTGGAGCAGAACGTACGCGCCTTCCGGCAGGCCGAGGAGCACCTCGCCGACAACCTCGGGCTCACGGGAGCCGACCGGCAGCTGGCCGGGGCCATGCTGGTCGGAAGGTTCCGCGACGGCACGCCGCTGAGGCTCCACGGCAAGCCGAGCTCGGACGGCTTCCCGGTGCAGAACGATTTCAGCTACCGCGACGACCCCGGGTCGAAGTGCCCCGTCAGCGCGCACATCCGCAAAGTCAATCCGCGCGACTCCCGTGACGGTGGCCTCGAGCGGGTCCTCGGTGTGATGATGGCCAGGCGCGGTCAGACGTACGGCACGCGGACGGACGTGCCCTGGGACGACGCGCCCCCGGAGACCAGGCCCACGGGCGGAGTCGGCCTGCTGTTCATGGCGTTCAACTCCAGCCTGCAGAACCAGTTCGAGTTCACGCAGCAGTCGTGGGCCGACAGCCCCGGCTTCCCGTCGGAGGGCGCCGGCCACGACCCTGTGATCGGCCAGGGCAAGCGCGAGGTCAAGGTGAGGTATCCGAAGGCCTGGGGCAGTGACAAGCTCAGCGCGCCGCAGGCCGAGGTTCCCCAGACCGTCACGATGCGGGGCGGCGAGTATTTCTTCATGCCGTCCCTCGCCTACCTCAAGAGCCTGTGAGGGCCCTCAGGGGAGGGTGAACGACGGGAGGAGGGCCGGCAGGTCGGTGGCGCCCTGGGCGGTGAGGGTCAGGTCGCGGGTGCCTTCGTGCGCCTCGACCAAGCCGCGCCGCGCTGCAGATATTCGTCACGAACTTCACCCGGACCACGTCGGGGGCCGCGCGTACCACGGTCTGGGCGGGAGCCTTCCTCGCCGCGAGCTGCGTCCTGCTCGCCACCACGGCTGGAGGCTCGGGGCCGGTGGCGACGGCGGTGGTGGCGGTCGCCGCGCTGTTCCACGTGGCAGGTGAGCTCGGGTACGTCGGCGGGAGCTGGGCGTTGTCGGTCGAGCTGATGCGGGAGGACGCCCGGGGCGCCTACCAGGGCGCGTCCGAGGCGGCGACCGCCACGGTGCAGATGTTCGCACCGGCCGTCTTCACCCTCCTGCTGACGCAGTTCCGGGCGTCGGGCTGGCTGATGGTCGCCGCCGTCTTCCTCGCGTGCTCGGTCCCCGTCCCCGCGCTGGCGCGGTGGGCGGGCCGTACGCGCTGACGCGGACGCGCGGGCTAGGACGAGACCACGAGCGAGGACTCCGCGCGGGAGGCCAGGAGCGCGTCCACCTCGGCCGGGTCGGAGAACAGCGACCAGGCGGCCACCGGGTCGCTGAACAGGTTGATGAAGTGGTCGGCCAGGCCGCGGTCCATGGCCGCGCCGATGAACAGCTTCAGCACGTGCTCGGCCGGCGGCTGGAGGAAGGCGTTGGCCCACTCGGTCACCGGCCCCGCGACCTTCCACATCTCGGCGGCCACGGACTCGGCGAACCGCACGTCGTACGGGCCGCCCGCCGCGATCGCCTCGGCGGCCACCCAGGCGCAGTGCGAGCCGAGGTTGGCGCCCTGCCCGGTGATCGGGTCGTTGGTGATCCACGCGTCCCCGACGGCGAGGGCGATGCGGCCGGTGGCGAGCTTGGCGACGGGGTTGCGTACCATCGGCGTGACCGCGCCCTGGAGCATGTCGTCCGGGCCGAGCAGGTCGAACGAGCCCGGGTCGACGCGCTCGGCGATGCGGGGAGCGTGCTCGGCGAGCACGCCCTGGAGCGTGCGGATGAAGGCGCGCGGATCGTCCTGGTAGGACATGCGGGTGATCGGCTCCAGCGGGCCGCCGGGGACCGCCTCGACCAGCATCCCGCCGGCCATGCCGTCCCGCGTGCGCATGGGCATCTGGAAGATCTCCCCGCACCCCGGCGACACGTTGTAGCTGAAGCCCGCCGGGGTGATGCCGGTGTAGAGGCCGGCGAGGAGCGACCGCTGCGGGCGGTCGTACGGGGATCGGGCCTCGTCGCGGGGGAACAGCTCGGCGACCGAGCGCCGCCCGGCGGCCACCACGATCAGCTCGTGGTCCGCCGACCACCTCTCGACGTCCGCGGCGCCCGGAGAGGGCTCGGTCACCACCAGCCGCCCGCCACGGGAGGTGTAGTCGTCGAGGAAGGCGGGCAGCAGGAGGCGGAAGTCGGCGGCGTGGAAGGGCTTTTCGATGGTGCCCTCGAACTCCAGCGGCGGCTCGCCCTTGATGGAGATCCTCGCGGTCTTCGAGAGGCTCTCGGCGTCCGCGAAGTGCTCGCTGCCGAGGGCGCGTTCACGGTCGCGGGTGCGCCCCATGCGGGCGACGGTGTTGGGCAGGCGGCCACCCCTCAGCTCGTCGGCGGTCTTCTCGGTGTACAGGGTCACGTCCACGCCGAGCTGCCGCAGCCTCAGCGCCAGCGTCAGGCCGGAGATCCCCGCGCCCACTACGCCGATTTCACTGGTGGTCATTTCTTGCTCCCTTCTCCGCCCTCATTCAGCAGCACCGGACTTGGGCGCTGATTGACGCCGAGTTGGCATGTGCTTGGCAGCCTCGTTTCTCCTGGAAAGCCGTAAAAGGGACACGCGCATGGGCGTTACCTGGCCTTCCGTTAGGGTGGGCCGTGAACGCGACCCGGTGAGCGCGCGGGCGGGTGGGTACAAGTCGTGCAGGGGGAATTGTCGCCTTTAAGGCATATATCCGCGCATAGGCGGACGTCGGCGTACTGATCTACAGAACTTCCCGGCCCCGGGAAAGGAGCCGAGATGATCGATAGACGTCAGGTCCTGAAGGCGGCGGCGGGCGGAGCGGCCCTGCTGGTCACCGGACGTACGTCCCAGACCTCCGGCGGGGTGACATCGGCCAGGCGGGCGACGGCCTCCTCGCCGGGCGTGCGCTGGGCGGGCACGCTCGACGCGGCGGGCATCGCGAAGTACGTCACACCACTGGTCATCCCGCCGGCCATGCCCGCCGACGCCTCACCGGACGGCGACCGCGACCGCTACGTCATCGGCGTCCGGCAGTTCCGGCAGCAGGTGCTGCCTCCGGGCAACCCGGCGACCACGCTGTGGGGGTACGGCTCGCCGGAGCACCCCGAGAGCTTCGCCTCCCCCGCGTGCACCATCGAGGCCAGGTCAGGACGTCCCATACGGGTCATGTGGGTCAACCAGCTCGTCGACGGCGACGGGGGCTACCTGTCGCACCTGCTGCCCGTGGACCCGACGCTGCACTGGGCGAACCCTCCAGGCGGGCAACACGGCCGGGACACGCGACCGGCGTTCTCGGCCACGCCCGGCCGGTACCGGGGGCCCGTGCCGATCACCACGCACCTGCACGGCGGGTGCAGCATGGACGACAGCGACGGCCATCCCGAGTCGTGGTACCTCCCGGCCGCGCGGAACATCCCCTCTGACCACGCCACGGAGGGCTCGCGGTACGGCCATTTCATGAGCACGTTCGGGAGCCGCGAGAGCGTCGAGTGGCAGCCGGGCTCGGCGGTCTTCCAGTACGACAACGACCAGCCCGCGTCCACGCTGTGGTTCCACGACCACACCCTCGGCATGACTCGGCTCAACGTCTACGCGGGGCTCGCGGGCTTCTACCTGCTTCGCGGCGGAGCGTCGGACCTCGACCCCGGAGTGCTTCCCGGACCCGCTCCCCAGGCCGGCGACCCTCCCGGCACGCGCTACTACGAGATCCCGATCATCATCCAGGACCGGACCTTCGCCGAGGACGGCTCGCTGTTCTACCCCGGCAGCCGGGCGCTGTTCTCCGACAAGTACGGCGGCCCGTACATCCCCCGCAGCCATGTGCCGCCCATCTGGCAGCCGGAGTTCTTCGGCGACGCGATGATGGTGAACGGCCGCACGTGGCCGGTGCTGGCGGTCGAGCCACGCCGCTACCGCCTCCGCTTCCTCAACGGATGCAACTCGCGGTTCCTGATCCTCAAGGTGGCGGCCGACCCCCTCGCCAGACGCCCGGCGGCGCCCGCCGTGCCCTTCTGGCAGATCGGGGCGGAGGCCGGGTACCTGCCCCAGCCGGTGCGACTACACAGCCTGATCATCGGCCCCGGCGAGCGTGCCGACGTCATCGTCGACTTCACCGGTGCCAGGCCGGGCACGGAGTTCTACCTGATCAACGAGGGTCCCGACGAGCCGTTCAGCGGGGACGCGAAGGCGGCGCCCGCCAACCCGGCGACCACCGGGCAGGTGATGAAGTTCGCGCTGAGGCCGCTTTCCGGCAGGGACGAGAGCGTGCCGCCCGCACGGCTCGCGCTGCCCGCGCTCACCCGGCGCGGCCCGGCGACGCTGACCCGTCAGGTGGCACTCCTGGAGCATTCCATGGAGGTCAGGGCGGGCACGGAGGTGCCGGCGGCGACGATGCTCGGCACCCTCGCCGGAGGCGGCACGGCCAAGATGTGGTCGGATCCCGTGACCGAGAACCCATCGCTCGGCGCCATCGAGGTGTGGGAGATCCACAACTCCACCGACGACGCCCACACGGTCCATCTGCACGAGGTCCGTTTCGAGGTCGTCGACCGCGGGCCGCTCAAGGGCGCCAAGGCCCGGCCACCCGAGCGCTGGGAGCGGGGCTTCAAGGACACGGTGATCGCCTACCCGAAGGAGGTCACCCGGATCAAGATGATGTTCGACCTGGAGGGTATGTACGTGTGGCACTGCCATCTGCTCGAACACGAGGACAACGAGATGATGCGGCCGTTCCAGGTCGGCTCCTGACGCCACTTGGCGGAGCGATCGTCGCGAGGGCGCGGGGCAGTCTTTGGCCGATGTTTGTGCGCCGGAGAGAACAGATGCCCACGGCCGGGTCGTTCTACTGATCGGGGGCCAAGGTCCCCCGGTGTCCGGAGGAGGATCGTATGAGCATGCGAGCAGGCCAGGTCATGGCACCGGTCCACGTGCCGGCCGGGGCGACGGAGACCGGCGACGGCATCAAGGTCGGCGACGGCCCGGTCATCGTGGACGCCTACATCGACTTCCAGTGCCCGTTCTGCAAGCAGTTCGAGCTGACGGCCGGGCCCACGCTCGACCAGCTGGTGGAGAACCGGCTGATCACCATGGTGTACCACCCGATGGCCTTCCTGGACGCGGCGTCGACCAACCAGTACTCCTCCCGGGCCGCCTCGGCCTCCGGGTGCGCCTCCGACCACGGCAGGTTCATGGAGTACGCCTACGCGCTCTTCGTCAACCAGCCCCCCGAGGGCGGGCCGGGGCTCAGCGACGACGAGCTGGCCGAGCTGGGCGGGTCGGTCGGGCTGACCGACCCGGGCTTCGGAACGTGCGTGCACCGGCACACCTACGTCGAGTGGGCGGCGTACGTGACCGCGAGGGCCGCCCAGCGGGGGGTGAACGCCACACCGACCGTCTTCGTGCAGGGCGTGTCCGTCCCGGCGAACGCCCAGATGATCGTCGCCGCGGTGGCCGCCGTGACGGGCTGAGCGCAGGCACGGAAGGCCACTTCCCGTGGTCTGGAAGTGGCCTTGTCGTGGCCTGCCCGGCCGGTGGGCACACGGTCCGGTCAGTGCGACGCGCGAGCGCCTCGCCTGGTCGGATCTGTTGCAGGTGTCAGCCGCAGTGCTCGAAGGGGCTGTCGTAGGCGGAGGAGCCGGCCTTTCCACCCCACTTGACGCAGGTGTTCGAGGCCGAGGCGCGTACCGGGCGGCGGGCCGGGCCGATCTCGCCCGCGACTACCTGCACCTCGCGGTCACCCTCCAGCGCGAACTGAGCGCGGGGTCATACCCTGGGGGAGTACAGGTCGTGAACCCGTGGGTGGCCGGGTGAGACGGGAGGGGCATAGCCTGCACTGAGACAGAAACGGTTTCACCGTTAGAAGGGGTGCATACCCATGCCAGCGTCGCAGCACGGTCAGAACTTAGATATCCGTGTTGAACGCCTTGATGACTGCACGGTGCTGCACTTGGCCGGTGACCTGGACTTCCACGGCACCCCCATCTTCAACGCCCACATCGACGGGGTGTGGACCGGAGAGCAGGGTCCCCGCATCATCATCGACCTGGCCGGTCTGAAGTTCTGCGACTCCGCCGGCCTCGGGTCGCTGGTCTATGTCTTCAACCAGATCACGTCGGCCAAGGGGCGGCTGATCCTCGTCGCCGTGCCCGACTACCTGCGGCGACGGCTGAGGATCAGCGGCCTGGACAATCACTTCGAGTCTCTGGACACCGTCGAGCAGGCGGTGCTGGAGGTCGGCCCGGCCTGAGGCGACCGCACCACGTCCTGGTCAGACGGCGCCGATCGAGATTCCTACCCCGCCGCGCGTGCTCGCACCGTACCGCTCCTTCTCGCGGGCGATGTCGAGCGGCTGGATGCTGCTGCGCCCCGCGAGGGTCTCCTCGGTGAGGAGCGCGGCGGGCACGAGCCAGGACACCTCGAACTCGATGCCGTCGGGGTCCTTGGCGTACAGGGCCTTGGTGGTGGAGTGGTCGGAGGCGCCGACGAGCGCGCCGAGGTCACTCAGCTTCGCGGCGATCTGTTCGAGGTCGCCGAGCGTCTCCACCTCCCAGGCGAGGTGGTAGAGGCCGACGGTGGCCCTGCCCGCCTGGGACGGGCCCGCCTCCGCACCGATCTGGAAGAGCCCCAGGTCATGGTCGTTGTTGGACGACGGCGCCTGGAGGAAGGCCGCGCCGGGGAACGCCATGACCGCGTGGAAGCCGAGCGCCTCCTGGTAGAACGCGACACTGCGCTCGACATCGCGCACGTACAGGACGGCGTGGTTGAGACGGTGAACGGGCATGACAGCCTCCAATAACTTGAACTCTCAACCAATATACCCCCGTGCGTTCCACCGCTCCACGGGCCGGGTCACCCTTGTGGGGTGAGCAGGAAGGCGCCGGGGTCGGCGATGATGCGCTGGATCACCTGACCGGCCGCGCCGAGCGTCGCGGCGTCGGCGCCGACCTGCGAGACGACCAGGGCGGGGACGCGGGCGCGCATCTGCCCGAGCCGCTTCCGCATCGCCTCCTCCGCCGGGCCGGACACCCAGGGGAACAGCGGCGCGAAGATCCCGCCCAGCACGATCGTGTCCGGGTCGAGCAGGTTGACCGCCGTGGTGAGGGCGACGCCGAGCGCCGAACCGGCCCGCTCGCAGGCGGTCGCCGCCGTGGGCTCGTCCGCCTTGAGCCGGGCCACGAGCTCGGTGATCTCCTCGTCCGGGGGCAGCAGCGCGTCCTGCCCGGCGTACCGCTCCAGGCAGCCGGTGCCGCCGCATCGGCACGCGGGACCGTCCGGGGAGACCACGACGTGGCCCAGCTCGCCCGCGAAGCCATGCGCGCCACGGAACAGCGCGCCGTCGACCACCAGGCCCGCGCCGATGCCGATCTCTCCGGACACGTGGAGGAAGTCGCCGAGCGACGCCCCCGACCCGAACCACAGCTCGCCCAGCGCGGCGAGGTTCGCCTCGTTGTCCACGAGCACGGGCAGCGGAAGCGCGAGTGTCTCCGCGACGGTCACGTCGCGCCAGCCGAGGTTGGGCGCCCGGTGTACGGCGCCGGTGGAGCGGTCGACGGGGCCGGGCAGCGCGACGATCGCGCCCGCGACGGAGAGCCCCTGCGCGGCGGCGTCGGCCAGCATGCCGGTCGCCAGCTGCCGCAACCGCCCGATCACGTCCACCGGCGAGGCCGCGCGGTTGTCCACAGGCTGTGTACGGATCAGGCGCACCGTGCGGCTGAGATCGACGACGCAGGCGGCCAGGTAGTCGACGTTGATCTCCAGGCCCAGCGCGGCGACCCGGTGCCCGCTGAGGCGTACGGCCACGCCGGGCCGTCCGCGCTCGCCGTCGCGCACCGCGCCGGACTCCACCGCCATGCCCGCGTCGATGAGGTCTCCGACCAGTTTCGACACCGTGGTCTTGGTCAGGCCGGTGGTCTCGGCGAGCGCGGCACGCGTCAGGGGCCCGCTCCGGTCGAGCTCTCCGAGGACGACGGCGAGGTTTCCCGCGCGCATCGAATCGTGTCGTACGGCCTGTGCCATCAGGGGTTGTCTCCTGCTTCGATCACAGCGCCCAATACCTTCCCGTGAACTCGCCGGGGCGTCCCTCTTGACCTGCCGCGAGTACCGGCCGATATTTAGTCCACAACATAGACTAAATCGGGAGACACCAACAGTGAACGAGTACGCACCCACGAAGGAAGACAAGTTCACGTTCGGCCTGTGGACGGTCGGCTGGCAGGCGCGTGACCCGTTCGGTGACGCCAGCCGCGCCCCGCTCGACCCGGCGGTGGCGATACACCGCCTCGCCGAGCTCGGCGCCTACGGCGTGACATTTCATGACGACGACCTCCTCGCCACTGAGCCCGACCGCGACAAGGCCATCGAGAACTTCAAGCGGGCCCTGAGCGAGACCGGCCTCAAGGTTCCCATGGCCACGACCAACCTGTTCACCCACCCCGTCTTCAAGGACGGTGGCTTCACCAGCAACGACCGGGACGTCCGCCGGTACGCGCTCCGCAAGGTCATCCGCAACATCGACCTCGCCGCCGAGCTCGGCGCGACGACGTACGTCTGCTGGGGCGGGCGCGAGGGCGCGGAGTCCGACGCGGCCAAGGACGTCAGGGCGGCCCTCGACCGCTACAAGGAGAGCCTCGACGTCCTCTGCTCCTACGTGATCGACAAGGGGTACGACCTGCGGTTCGCCCTTGAGCCCAAGCCGAACGAGCCCCGTGGCGACATCCTGCTCCCCACGATCGGCCACGCGCTGGCGCTGATCAACGAGCTGGAGCACCCCGAGATGGTCGGCCTCAACCCCGAGGTGGGCCACGAGCAGATGGCCGGGCTCAACTTCGTCCACGGCATCGCCCAGGCGCTCTGGCACGGCAAGCTCTTCCACCTCGACCTCAACGGCCAGCACGGCCCCAAGTACGACCAGGACCTCGTCTTCGGCCATGGTGACCTGAAGAGCGCGTTCTTCCTGGTCGACCTGCTGGAGAACGGCGGCTACGAGGGCCCGAGGCACTTCGACTACAAGCCGCTGCGCACCGAGGACGCCGAGGACGTGTGGGTCTCGGCCGCCGCGAACATGCGGACGTACCTGATCCTCAAGGAGAAGTCGGCGGCGTTCCGCGCCGACCCCGAGGTCCAGGAGGCCCTGGTGAACTCCCGCGTCACCGAGCTGGCCCAGCCCACCCTGGCCGCCGGGGAGACCTACGAGGACCTCGCCAAGGACGACTTCGACATCGACAAGGTGGCCGAGCGCGGCTTCCACTTCACCCGCCTCAACCAGCTCGCGCTCGAGCACCTCCTCGGAGTCCGGGGATGACCCTCGTCGCGGGAGTCGACTCATCGACGCAGAGCTGCAAGGTCGTCATCCGCGACGCCGAGACGGGGAGCCTGGTCCGCGAGGGCCGGGCCCCCCACCCGCCCGGCACCGCGATCCACCCCGATCACTGGTGGAACGCGCTCCAGGAGGCGGTCGCCGCCGCGGGTGGCCTCGCCGACGTGGCGGCGCTGTCGGTGGCCGCGCAGCAGCACGGCATGGTCTGCCTCGACGAGCACGGCGAGGTCGTCCGGGACGCGCTGCTGTGGAACGACACCCGCTCCGCACGCGCGGCCGACGACCTGATCACGGAGCTGGGCGGGCCGCGGGCATGGGCCGAGGCGGCGGGCAGCGTTCCGGTCGCCTCCTTCACCGTGACCAAGCTCCGCTGGCTGGCCGAGTACGAGCCGGACAACGCGGCCCGTACGGCTGCGGTGTGCCTGCCGCACGACTGGCTCACCTGGCGCCTCGCCGGGTCGCCGGGCATCGGCGCGCTCACGACCGACCGGGGCGACGCCTCGGGCACCGGCTACTGGTCGCCCGCGACGAGCTCCTACCGCCCCGACCTGCTCAAGCTCGCCATGGGCCACAGCCCGCTGGTGCCCCGCGTGCTCGACCCCACCGGCCAGGCGGGTGAGTCACAGGCTGTACGGCTCGCGCCGGGCACGGGTGACAACATGGGGGCGGCGCTCGGAGTCGGGCTGCTCCCCGGTGACGTGGTGGTCTCGATCGGCACCTCGGGGACGGTCTTCGCCTGCTCCGACGTCCCGAGCCAGGACCCCTCGGGAGCCGTGGCGGGCTTCGCCGACGCGACCGGGCGGTTCCTCCCGCTGGTGTGCACGCTCAACGCCGCCCGGGTGCTGGACGCCGCGGCGCGCATGCTCGGCGTGACCACGGCCGAGCTCTCCGATCTCGCCATGCAGGCCCCACCGGGTGCGGACGGGCTCGTGCTCGTTCCGTACCTCGAAGGGGAGCGGACCCCGAACCGTCCCGAGGCCACCGGGTCGGTGCACGGGCTGCGGCTGTCCAACTCGACCCCCGCGCACCTCGCGCGGGCCGCCGTGGAGGGCATGCTGTGCGGGCTGGCCGACGGGCTGGACGCGCTGGGACTGGAGCCTGGGCGCGTGCTGCTCATCGGCGGGGGCGCCAGGTCCGAGGCGGTACGCAGGATCGCGCCCGCAGTGTTCGGACGTCCCGTGCTCGTGCCCGAGCCGGGAGAGTACGTCGCCGACGGGGCGGCGCGCCAGGCCGCCTGGCTCGTCGCGGGCACCCCGGAACCTCCCAGGTGGGAGGCGGGAACGCCCGAGCTGTTCGAGGCGGAGCCGGCGCCCGATGTCCGCTCGCGCTACGCGGAGATCGTCGCCGGGATCTGACCTCCGACCCTGAGGCGCCTCCGGACCGCCTCAGGGGTCGCTCAGGGGTGGCACCGGATGTTCGAAACCATCGTTTCGGGACAGTCTTGATCCATGCTGCCCCTGAGAAGGCTTTACCCCCTGGTCGCCGGAACCGGAGTACTGGTCGCGTCGATCACGATGGTGGTCGGCCGGATCGGTGTCCCCCTTGACACGCTTCATCTGACGATCGGCCGGTCCACGGCGCCTGGCTCGGGCGCCTCGCTCGCGATGGTGCTGCTCGCGGCGTCCTCGCTCGGGCTGCTCGCGTGCATGCGGGCCGTACGGGCACCCGTGGAGGGCTGGCCCGAGCGGCTCGTGGCGGTGTGGGCGGCGTCGCTGACCGGCGCGGCCCTGCTGCCGGGGACGGTCGCGGCGGACGTCATGATCGTGGTCGCGCTGGTCGGCCTCGCCGGAGCCGCCGCGCTGATGGTGCGGCGGTTCGGCGACGACGAGAGCTGGCGGCCGGCGGCCCGCCCGCTGGAGTGGCTGTCACTGGGCGCGGGCGGCGCCCTGGCCGTGCTGACCTATGTCGCCCTTCCCGGGCACCGGGTGCTGATCGGCCTGGTCGAGTGGTCGCTCCTCGGCATCGAGGCGGCCGTCCTCGCCGTCGTGGCCGTACAGCTCACGCGGATCGCCTGGAGCCCCGCGGGCACTGCCGCCGTTGCCACCGCCGTCCCCGTGGAGCCCCCGCCGATCATGGTTCCCGCTCCGGCGAGGCGGCCGGTGAGCCCGGCGCGTACCCCGGCCTGGATGCCGGCGCGGACTCCGGCGATGACCGCCGGCATGGCCATGGCGAGGGCACTCGCCCCCACCATCGAACGCGCTACAAGCGGCACGGGACGGCCTACCAGGGTGCTAAGCCGACACTAGCCATGTAAGAATCTAATTCACGAAATATCACAGATGTATCAAGAAATCACGCGCCACAGTGCTAGTGTTCATCGGCGATCTTCGCCCCAGGCATCGAGTGGGTCCATCCGGTTCACGATCTCCGCGTTGGCCGACGGCGAACGAGACGGCCGGGAGGTGTGGGAATGTCGACCGAGCTGAACTGGCTGCTTGACGACTTCGTTGCGCGGGTGACGGACGTGCGGCACGCGATCATCCTGTCGATTGACGGGCTGCGCGTCGCGGCCTCCGGCAGTCTCTCGCGCGAGGACGCCGAACACCTGTCGGCCGTGGCCGCCGGCTTCCAGAGCCTCGCCAAGGGCACGAGCATGCGCTTCGGCGGCGGCGCCGTGCGCCAGACCATCGTGGAGATGGAGGCGGCCCTGCTGTTCGTCACGGCGGCCGGCAACGGAAGCTGCCTCGCGGTGATGAGCATGATGGACGCCGACGCCGGGCTGATCGCCTACGAGATGGCCCGCCTCGTCGGCAGGGTCGGCCGCCACCTGACCACCCACCCAAGAGGCACCGTCTGAAGCTACCGTGTCGCACATGTACTCGGGCGGAACATGGCGGTAGCCGAAGAGAGCGCGCTGGTCGCGGCCGCCCTCGCGGGTGACGATCGGGCGTTCACCGGGCTTGTCGAGCGTCACCGGCGGGAACTACACAATTCCTGCTGTGCCGCGACGACCGTTTCCTCCCTGCCGAGTTCATGCGCCGCCTCGTCAAGGAACGCCTGGGGATGGTCCCCGACGAGATCAACGGAGGCCACAACGTCGCCCTCAGCCGTCCCAGCGAACTGGCCGACCGCCTGACGGCACATCATCGAGTGTGAACCGGCCGGGCCGCGCTGCTTTTCCGGCCTGTCGGGCGTCGAGTACGACCGTATCCGCCGCCTGCTCACCGCGTAAGAGAGGGCGGGTCCTCGTGTGTGCGGAAGCGCGGGATGGGCAGCTCCGTGGGGACGCGGCTGGTGTTCTGGGTGGCTTGACGCCAGCGGGCCCAGACGGTCTTGCCGGGGCCGTCGGCCAGTGGGGTGATGCCGTGGTCGTGGGCGATGGCGGCGACGATGGTGAGGCCGCGGCCGTGGGTCGCGTCGATGCCGAGGTCGAGGTGGCGGGGTTGACCGTTCCCATGGTCGGTGACCCGGACGCACAGCTCCCCAGCCGAAGCCCAGAGGGAGAGCCTGATCGGAGGGTCGCCGTAGTTGACCGCGTTCGCCAGCAGTTCACTGACGACCAGGACCACGTCGTCCGCGAGCTCGCCGAACGTCCAGGCCGTGAGGATGCCGTTGACCAGTTCGCGGGTCTTGCCGATCACTGAGAGGTCGTGAGGGAGGTCCCAGCAGACGGTACGTAGACCGTCCGGCGTTCCGGGCATCGAAACTCCTCGGGATGGGGTCAGGGCGGGTGGGTGGGGTGCCGGGTGAAGCCGGTCGGCAGTGGGGCTTGAGCGCGTTGTCGGTTCCGCTTCGCGGATGAGGTCGCGTAGTTCGTCGGCGGTGCGGGCTTGCAGGATCAGGGGCCGGGGTGCGGGCCACGTGGCGACGGCGTGGAAACGTCGCGTGCCGACGCCGTACCAGATGGACCATCCGGGTTCCATCAGGTCCAACTGGTGCGCGGAGGCTCGTTTGGCGAGGTCCCATCGTCGCTGGGTGACCTTCTCGGCAGACGCCCCTTTCCGGTGCCGTCCACCCGGCCGCTTCCTGGGATCGCATCTGTTCACGCCGCGATCCCCTGTCGGTACGGCTCGCGCTCGCCGGGTGGGACTCGCGTACCGGGAGGCCGGCCACGCCGGTATGGAACGGCGACCGCCGTCGCGGGTTCCGCCATACGCCCGTGCCGCCCGGCCAGCGCGACGTGGGACTCCAGTGGGACGCGGTAGGGCTCGTGCGAGATCCCATACGGCTCCCGCCTGGGCAGCGGGCGCACGGGCATCACCGTCGGCAACCGGCCATCCAGGCCGAGACGCCGCCGCGCGCTCATCCGGGCGTTGACTTGCGCCGCAGTGGGCTGCTCCCACTCGTGGCGGGGCCGGTGCGGCAGGCTCGCGGCCGCATGGGCGTACGGCGGATGCCCACACCACCGACACCCAAGCGGCATCGGCGGCTCCTCAGCCCGCCAACGCGCCCGAATGACCCGTATGGCTTTACTACAGTTACGCATTGGGATCGGACCTCCTGAGTCCGGTTCAAGGGGCTCGCCGGGCGTGCACTGCCTTGGTGGGCCCCGTTTTTACGCCTGGGCCTACGTGGAATGTCTGGCGAACTGGGGTTTGCGCTGCATTGCGCATGCCACCTCATCGCGGCCGTCGGAGCCCAGACTTAAGGCCTCCCGCGACCTATTGCCCACGAGGTAAATGGCGGGCCGCTATTACAGCCATGTTGAGTTCACTCCTTGCGATGAGCCATGCGGCTATAGTGATAGCGCAGCCCTTAAAGTGCAAGGCGTAATTTGAGTTACGTGCAATTGTCCGATTCGAGGCACATTTCTGGACTCGTGTCCGTAACAAGAGGAGAGCCATGACGAGCAGCCCCACCGTCAAGCGACGACGGCTATCCGCTGCCCTCCGCCAGCTCCGTATTGAGACTGGACTGACTGCCGCCGAAGCTGCCAAGCACCTGGACTGGGATCCGTCCAAGATCACACGGATGGAACGCAACGAATGGAAACGACCAGCTCCACATGACATCAGAGGGCTACTGGACCTCTACCAAGTCACAGACGGGCCACGCCGGGAAGCATTGATGACCCTCGCTAGAGAGTCGCGCCAGCGTGGCTGGTGGGCTGACTACCAGGACGTCTTCCGAAGTTCCTTGCCCGACTTCGAAGCCGGCGCCTCGATGATCCGGACATACGAGGCCCTTCTGATCCCCGGCTTGCTCCAGACGGCTGCTTACACGGCAGCCATGCTCCGAGGTGGGCAAGTTCTCGACCCAGCCGTCATCGAACGCCGCGTCCAAGCCAGATTGACGCGTCAGCAGATCATTTCCCGTGAGGACCCACCCGCATTGGTCGTCGTCATCGACGAGGCCGCGTTGCATCGGATGACCGGCGGGCCGGAGGTGATGTGCGCGCAGCTTAGGCACCTGATCGACGTGGCGGCCCGGCCTAACGTGACCGTCCAGGTTCTGCCGCTCTCCGTCGGTTCACACCCGGCCATGACGGGAGGCGCATTTCTGATCTTGGACTTCCCGTCTCCAGATGATCCGAGCCTGGTGTACATGGAGACCGCAACAGACGACCTCTGGTTGGAGACCCCAGAGGAACTCCGGCGCTATACGCTCATTTATAGCCAGGTGCAGGGACTTGCCCTATCTCCTGATGAGTCCGTGCAGCACATGGCCGCATTAGCGGATCAACTGAAGAGGTAGGCCGAAACAGTGGATCACAGCACCTTTCTTGCGTGGCGCAAGAGTAGCTACAGCGGAACAGGCGATAACTGCGTCGAGGTGGCAACTGTCCCTAGCGGCGGTCGGGCAGTACGTGACAGCAAGAACCTCAGCGAGCCAACGCTGAGCTTCACGTCTGATGAATGGCATGCGTTCATCAGCGGTGTGAAGACTCGCCGATTCGGCATGCCGTAGGCACGTCGTCTGGTTTGCGAGCGACCCCGACTTGGGGTCCATGACACGCAGGCTCCTTCCGGTACCAGCTTGGGCCCCAGCCTGTGGTTCCCAAGACGAGGCGAGGCTCCCCGGCTACCGTGGCCGCGTGTTGAGCACTTACCAGGAGGGCTGGCTGCGATGACCGTGCCGATCACTCGCCACCTGAAGTTTCGTGTCACTCTTGAGGAGACGCTCGATACGAAGATCGTGGTTTGGGGCGCCGACCCTCTCGATGCACCCATCCGGTCCGGGGTGACCGGCCGCACGCTCGCGGAGCTCTTCGAGGAGGTCGAGGCGGTCAAGCACTTCGTCCTTGATCTGCCCGAGGATGTCCCGATCTCGGTTGAGTATGTGTACGAGATATCTGGCGTTCCGCAGGAACTCCTCGCCTCCTACTAGGAGGAGCGGGCGCATCTTCGTCGCACTGCTTCGGACATGGCGGCACGGCTCCGGCAGGCCGGTTTGACGGAGGATGACAGCGCGGCCCTTTTAGGCCTGTCGGACCTTGTCGTCGCGAGCACCGACGCTGCCGCGCTGACCACGGCAGGGGGTAACGCACGCCAGTCACACTGCTTCGGATCCATGGTGGAGTTCCAGCTCAACTGGAAGTTCCAGAAGTCGATGAAGATCCTGATTCGACGTGCAGTCATCCTGTAACCCTTGAACATCGCGTCTGGTCCCGGAAACAAATGCGGGGAGCCCGAAGGCTCCCCGGAGACGCAATGCGTGCGTGAACGAAGCCACGCACGGGGTTGTAATGAGAGCAGCCTACCTGGCCGACCCGAACACCGTCAAAGGTCGACGCATCACGCTCCGTGTCCGATCAGTCTTCCAGAGATGACACCCTCACCAGATGGATTCGCCGAACTATCGCCACTCAGGACCCGTCTTGAGTCGCCATGTTCTTCTGCACGCGTGATCATGAACGTTGGGCCGATCTGCGTACCTGGCATCCGGGGCGAGGGGTGGTGTCTCCTATCCGGCGGCTGGGGTGAGGGTGCGGAGGGCGTGTTCGACCAGGGTCACGAGGACTACCTTGGCGGAGGCGCGGCGGCGTACGTCGCAGAGGATGACCGGGATGTCCGGGTCGAGGTCCAGGGCGATGCGGACGTCCTCGGCCTCGTGCTTGTCGGCTCCGTCGAAGCAGTTGACCGCGACGATGAACGGCGTGCCGCGCTGCTCGAAGTAGTCGATCGAGGGGAAGCAGTCGGTGAGGCGCCGCGTGTCGGCGAGGACGACCGCGCCCAGCGCGCCGTAGGACAGCTCGTCCCACATGAACCAGAAGCGCTCCTGGCCCGGCGTGCCGAACAGGTAGACCACGAGGCCCTCGCGGATGGTGATCCGCCCGAAGTCCATGGCCACCGTGGTGGTCGTCTTGCCCTCGACGCCGTCGATGTCGTCGACGCCGATGCCTCGGTCGGAGAGGACCTCTTCGGTGCGCAGGGGCCTGATCTCGCTGATCGCTCCGACCAGCGTGGTCTTCCCCACGCCGAAGCCGCCCGCCACCAAGATCTTGAGAGCGACGGGCTCCTCAGAGGGCTCGTAGGCCATTGATCACTTCCTTGAGAATGCGCTCATTTGGGCGCGGTCCCGTCTGGGCGGGAGCTCGTACGCTGATCATGCCCTGATCTTGGAGATCGCCGAGGAGAACGCGGACCACGCCGAGCGGCAGGTCGATCTCGGAGGCGATGTCCGCGACAGACATCGGCCGGTCGGCCAGCTCGAGGATGCGTAGCTCCTCGGGGCCGAGACCGGCCTCGCCAGTGTACGGAGACCCGGTCGCCGTGACCATAGCGATCAGGTCCAGATTGTCACCCGACGACCGCGTACGGCCACGGATAAGGGCATAGGGCCGTACGATCGGCCCGGCCTCCTCGTCGAGCCACTGCTCGCCACGGGTCGTCATGACAACGTCCGCCGGGGGTTGGTGGAGATGTGCTGGCCGACGCGCTTGACCAGCATCGCCATCTCGTAGGCGATGTGGCCCACGTCGGCGTCCGAGCTGCTCAGCACGGCCAGGCAGGTGCCGGTGCCGGCCGCCGTCACGAAGAGGAACGCGGACTCCATCTCGACGATGGTCTGCCGCACCTCACCGCCGCCGAAGTGGCGTCCGGCGCCGCGGGCGAGACTCTGGAAGCCGGAGGCCACAGCCGAGAGGTGCTCCGCGTCCTCCCTGCTGAAGCCCTTGGAGGCTCCGACGACGAGGCCGTCGGTGGAGAGGATGACCGCCTGGCGCACGGCGGCGACCCTGCTGATGAGATCGTCGAGGAGCCAGTTGAGTTCGCCGTTAGACGACACTTTGCCGGTCATTCGTCACCCTTCTCGCCAGTCGTCTGATGTACGTAACCCTCACTATGGTTGCGCAGCTCGTGCTTTTGGTCACGCTCGCTCGGGCCCGCAGTGGCTCCTTCAGGGGTCTCGGATGCCCGGCCCTGGAGGGGATTCTCGTCGTCGCGCCTGCTCGCGGGCTCGTTCGGCCGGCCCTCGTTCTCTGGCACGACCCCCGGCGGTTCCTGATCGGCTTCGGCGCGTCCTCGGCGTCCTCCTTGCTGGAAAGCGGAGAACATAGCACGAGCCTCGTCCGGAGATCGCTCGATTTGTCCGGAAAGGCTGGATCGTCCGATCTCTGAGCCTCCCGGCCGTCCGGCGGGAGCGGGGGGTGTGGGAGCGGCGAGGGGGCCGGTGGTCTCCCGGAGCTGCGGGGCCATGTTGGCCTGGCGTACCCGGCGCGGCAGGCCCCTGTGGGTGCCCTTGGACGCGGAGGTGCGCGACGGCAGCCCCTTCGAGGGGGGATCCTCGGCGTCGGCCAGCGGCCTGCCCGTGCCTCCCATGCCAGAGGTGTCGATCGGGCCGGTGTCGGCGATGCTCGGCACGACGGTCAGCGAGGGCGCCGACTCGGGCGACCGCGCGCTCGGCGGGGTGAAGAACAGCGATGCCCCGGCGCGCGGCTCGCCGGCGAGCGCCGGAGGCTGCTGTGACGTCCTGCCGGTGAGGGAGTCCCGGGCGGGCAGCGGACCGGTCTCGGCGAGGGAGCCCGGGATGGGGGTCGGTGAGCCGTCGTCGGCCACCAGTTCTTTCGGAATGAGCGCGATGGCCGTCGTGCCCCCGTACGGCGACGCGCGCAGGATCACGCTGACGCCGTTGCGCGCGGCGAGCCGGCCGACGACGAACAGGCCGAGCCTGTCGCTGTCCGCCAGGTCGAACTCCGGAGGGTTGGCGAGCCGGTCGTTGATCGAGGCGTACTCCTGCGGGGTCAGGCCGAGACCCCGGTCCTCGATCTCGACGACGAAGCCGTTGGCCACCGAGTCGCCGCGTACCTGCACGCGCGTCTGCGGGGGAGAGAACATCGTCGCGTTCTCTATCAGCTCGGCGATGAGGTGGATGAGGTCCGCGACCGCAGTGCCGCTGAGGTAGGCGTTCGGCAGGGGAAGAACGTTGACCCGGGTGTAGTCCTCAACCTCGGCCACGGCGGCGCGCACGATGTCGAGGACGGGAACCGGCTTGCGCCAGGCCCGGCCCGGCGCCGCGCCCGACAGGATGATCAGGCTCTCCGCGTGGCGGCGCATCCGGGTGGTCAGGTGGTCGAGGTGGAACAGGTCGTCCAGTGCCTCGGGCTCCCTGGCGCGACGCTGCATGGCGTCGAGCAGCGTGAGCTGGCGGTGCAGCAGGCCCTGCTTGCGCCGGGCGAGGTTGAGGAAGACCTGGCTGACGCCCCTGCGCAGGTTCGACTGGCCCACGGCCGCCTCCACGGCGGTGCGCTGCACGGAGCTGAACGCCATGGCGACGTCGGCGATCTCGACGGAGTCGCCGCCGACGATCGGCGGGGCCTCGGTCTCGACGTCGACCTCCTCGCCCCTGCGCAGCCGCTCGACGACCCTCGGGAGCCGTACGTCGGCCAGCTCGCGGGCGGAGTTGCGCAGGTCGGCCAGCTCCCGCACGAGGCGGCGGCCGAAGCGGACAGAGATGATGATCGACGCGACGACGGCGACGAGGCCGAGGCCGCCCGCGAGGCCGATGCGGATCAGGATGCCGGTGGCGACGCTCTTGGCGCGGTCGGCCAGGGTGGCGGACGCCTTCGCGTTCACCTGGTCGAGCATGGCCGAGAGGTTGTCGGTGATCGGCTGCCACTTGGCGAGTGAGTCGGGCAGCGGGCCGCCGGCACGGGCCTTGTTGACGAGGTCCTGCTCCATGCCGGTGAAGCGCTTGAAGGTCGGGGAGGCGAAGACCTCCTCGTACGGCTTGCGCAGCTCCTGGTCCAGCGTGGACATGCCCTTGGCGTACAGCAGGCGCCGGTTGGCGGCCCACTCGGAGAAGGCGACGTACTCGGCGTCGGAGAGCCCGCCCGTGGTGATGGCCCCGCTCATCAGCGCGTTCTCGCGGGCGATGGTCTCGCGGCCGTTGCCCATGGCCTGCATCGCCCCGGCCTGCTCGAAGATCGCCAGGTCGGGCACCGAGACCATTCGGTCGTACACGCGGAAGAGCGCGTCCATGATGTGGTTGTACGACTGCGTGGTCTCCAGCCGGCTCGACTGCGCGGTGTCCACGTCGGCCCGGATGCTGGGCAGGTGCTCAAGCTCGTCGAGCAGGGCCGTCAGCGCGGTGTTCATCGCGTCGCTGAGCGATCCCTCGGCCGCCTGCTTGATGCCGGCGGCGCGGAACTGGGCGAGCGACTTGTCCGTGGCGTGCCGCTGGACGGCGAGCCGGTTCTGGTCGCCGGCCCGCACGCTGAGGGTGCCGGCGGACAGCGCACGCTCGGCCTGAATCTGGAGCCCCAGATCGGTTGAAGTCACGCCGACGCCCTGGTAGACCGCGTTCGCGCTCAGGAGCGAGATGCCATCACCGATCGTGAGATTTAGGACAAATCCCCACAAAGCGCTGAGCGACAGCAGGGGAAGGAGTAGTAAGGAAAAGATCTTGAAGCGGATGGACCGCTTTCCAGAACCCATGGTCACTCCTGCATCGCTCGGAGGGTCTAGCCGCATTTAGGGGGAAATGCACCTCCGGAAGATCGCACAGAAGGCTAGCACCGATAGGGTTCCGGCGTACTGGAGGACAGATGATTACTGTGATTACGGGGGCCAGTGCGGGCATTGGTGCGGCCGCCGCCGAGGGGCTCGCCCGCGCCGGGCACGACGTGGTTCTGGTTGGACGCTCCCGCGCCAAGCTGGACGCGGTCGCCGGCCGCCTCGCCGAGGTCTCGGGCCGCCGTCCCGACATCGCCACGGCCGACTTCACCTCGTTCGAGGACGTCACCCGGCTCGCCGCCGACCTTCTCGACCGATATGAGCGCATCGACGTGCTCGCCAACAACGCCGGGGTCATGTCGATGAACAGGCGGCTCACCCGCGACGGCCACGAGATGATGATCCAGGTCAACCATCTGTCGCCGTTCCTGCTGACCAACCTTCTTCTCGACCGCGTCATCGCGTCCGGCGGCAGGGTGGTCACCACCTCTTCGGGCGCAGCGAGGACCGGCCGTCTCGACCCCGCCGACCTCGACAGGTCGGGAAGGCGCTGGAGCGCCTGGCTGCAGTACGGCGACACCAAGCAGGCGAACGCGCTTTTCACGGTCGCGCTGGCCCGGCGCGGAGTGGCCGCCACCTGCTTCCACCCCGGCGTGATCAGGACGGGCTTCGCGCCCGGCAGCCTCTACATGAAGCTGCTGATGGTGATCCCCGGAGTCGCGAGCACGCCCGAGCAGGGCGCGAGCACGCTGGTCCACCTGGCGACCTCTCCGGACGGCACCAAGCACAGCGGGCGCTACTTCGCAAGGAGCGCCCCGGCGTCGGCGACCAAGGGCATGACCGACCCGGGCCTCGCCGCCGCGCTCTGGGACGCCAGCCTCGCCGTCACCGGCCTCTCCGCCGGCGAGGTGGCCTGAGCACACGTGCCGCTCGCCGTGCCGTACGTGATCTTCGAGCTGGTGTACTCCCTGCCCCGCAGCCCGACACCTCGTGGGCCTTCACGATGATCCGCCGCCCCCGGTCCTCAAACTGACAGCTCTCGTACGGCCCTGTAGGCCGCGCTGACGGCGGCGTCGGCGTCCGCCCCGGGCACCGAGTCGGAGTTGGCGATCGCGATGCGCCCGAAGCGCCGCCGTGCGGTGTCGGCGGGGAACGGCCCGTCCGGGTAGAACGCGTCCCACGGCCGCGCGTACTCGGGGGCGTACCCGTGACCCCAGCGGTTGACGGTGAGCCCCTCGATGTCGCGCGCCGGGTCGAACCCCCAGGGGCCGAGCAGCCTGGTGAGCTGTTCCCTGACGCCGTACTCCAGCGTGCCGTACGGCGTGCCGAACAGGGCGTGGCGCCCCGCCACCGCCGCGTCCCTCGGCGCCATCCCCGGCGTGGCCGGGGTGTGGACCAGGTGGACGTTGATCGGCTCGTCCGGGGTCCTCGGGCAGCGGTAGGAGCCGACGCTGACCGGCGGGGCCAGCTCGGCGGTGACCCAGTAAGCCCCGGTGAAGCGGGCGCGGCGGATCCCCGCCTCCCTGAACGCGTGCCAATCGCGCAGCTGCGCCGTCGCGGACACCAGCGGGAGCTTAACCGCCTGGCGCAGGGCCTCCTTCTGCTCCGCCGGCAGGTCCTGGACCAGGTGGGGGATCACCATGTTCCAGCAGGCCATGACCACCGCGCCCGCCCGCACGGTCCTGACCCGGTGGCCGTCGAAGTAGCCCACGGTCGCCGTCGTCGCCGTGTCGGCCGGGCCGTCGTTGTGTACGAGCACCACCGTGCTCGACAGGCGCAGCCGTACCCGGTTGGTGGGACGGTCGAGGCCGCCGTAGTCGAAGGACGTGGTGGTGATCTCCTCCATCGAGGCCGCCCCGGCGAACCCGGGCACCATGCGCGCGATCATCATGCGGACCAGGGCCTGGTTGCCCTCGGGAAAGCAGTACACGTCGGCGTCCTTCGCCGCCCAGCTCCTGGCCACCCTCGGCGAGTTGTACGCCGAGGGCTTGGTGCCGTCGAGCCTCAGCCCCGCGAAGCCGGGATAGGTGAAGCGGTCCGCCCCCGCCCACGCGTCGATGGCGCCCAGCGCGTCGGAGCCGTAGGCCCAGGTGGTGTTCGGCATCGTCTGGCAGAACCTGACGGCGTCGGGGTGCACCCGGCAGACGTCCCTGAGGAACTCCGCGTACGTCAGCCCGGCCAGCCGTTCCTTCTTCTCCTCGTCCGGCAGGCCGGGGAACCAGTCGGGGGGATCGTCGAACAGCATGACCAGGTCCTTCCTTGCCTGGACGGCGATCGGCAGCTCCGCGACCCACTGGGCGGTCGTCTTGCCCGGGTGGAGCACCACGAGCTTGTCGGCGCCGAAGCTCTCCCTGTCGCAGAAGACGCCGTCGTGCATCAGCAGGCCCGGGTAGAGGTCCGGGTCGAGGTGCCCGCGCGTCGCGCGCGGCTGCACCCCGAGGCCGGCGAGCAGGTCCTTGCCGTCGGGCGACCACGCCGAGGGCGCGTACAGCGAACGCGAGCCGCCGTGCCCGATCAGCGGCCCGACGCGTCCCGCGGGGTGGAACTCGTTGCGGCGGGCGTGGCCGCCGACGTCGTCGTGGTTGTCCAGGATGAGCACCCGCGCGCGTGGGTCGCGCCGTGTCCACGTGTAGGCGGCGGTGACGCCGCTGATGCCGGCGCCGACCACGACCAGGTCGTAGCTCTCGCCGGTGGGCTCCGGCGTGCCCGCCCGCTGCCAGAACCTGCCGTCGCGCAGGGCGTGCGCCACGCCCAGGGAGTCCGGCGTGTCGCCCTGGAGTCCCGGTGAGCGCCTCGTCACGCGGCTCCTGCCGTGAGCGCGGAGGGCCAGGGAGCCGCCGGCGTGTCCCGCCACGGCGGCTTCGGTGTGGCGGGTGCGCGAGCCGAACGCCGCGCACGCGGCCACCGCCGCCACCCCGTCGAAGAAGTCCCTGCGGCTGATCTCGCGGTCCATCCCCAGCCCACGCTCGCGTGCTCGTCTTCCCGGAAAGTCTCCGCCAAGCGGGAAATGAGCCATCATTCCGCGATCATCAGTCGGGTGAAGCGGAAAAAGGAGCGTGTCGCGGAGCGCGGGCCAACTCTTTTGGCATTTATTGCGCCACCCGCACGGGCGAAATCCCGCTTCGCGGACCGCTTCGCCGTTGTTGATGGGAACGCGATGACCAGGCCGGTCGTTGGCGGGATGAGGACGAAGCGCGCGGACGTACGAAGTCGGGGTGAAGTGCTGTTCAGCCCTTCACCTGCTGATGATGTGACGGGGCAAACGGGGTAACGTTCGCGTTCACGGTCGATGTACGACGACGGGGTGTTTACGGGTGGTCGGCAGGCAGGGCAGGGTGACCGGCAAGATCGGGCCGGGCCTTGTGGGTGAGGTGATGGTGCCGATACGCGGGGGCGTTGAGGCCTTCTACGCGCATCCGACGCTTCCCGACGAAGAGATCCCGGTGGGGACCATCATCGTCGTCGTCGATTATTCGCCGCCGCGCACGGTCTACGTGGCACGCGCGATCGTCTGACTCTCCTCTCCCCCCTCATTTCGGAGGTCTCCATGACCACCACGGAGCTGGCCATCTGGGCCGGCGGTGTCGTCGTCCTGCTCATCGTCATCATCCTTCTGTTCAAAGCCGTCTGGCGGATCGCCGAGCCCAACGAGGCGCTGATCATCTCCGGCCTCGGGGCGCACACGAGGAACGAGCTGGCGGACAGCCTCGGCTTCAAGATCATCACGGGTAAGGGCGCGGCCGTGCTGCCCGGGTTCCAGACGGCGCGGCGGCTGCGGCTCGACAGCCGGGCCACCAACCTCCAGGTCAACTGCGTGACCCAGCAGGGCATCCCCGTCCAGGTGCGCGGCGTGATCATCTACAAGGTCGGCGACGACTTCGTCTCGATCGCCAACGCCGCCCGCCGCTTCCTCGACCAGCAGGACAGCATGAACGGCGCCATCCACGAGCTGTTCACCGGCCACCTGCGCTCGATCATCGGCAACCTGACCGTCGAGGACCTCATCCTCAACCGCGAGCGGCTGACGGGCGAGACCCGCAGCAGCGCCGCCGACGAGATGAGCAAGCTCGGCCTGGTGGTCGACTCCCTCCAGATCCAGGAGATCGACGACGAGACGGGATACATCCTCAACCTCGGCAAGCCGCACGCCGCCAGGGTCGCCGCCTCGGCCCGCATCGCCGAGGCCCAGCGCGACCAGGAGGCCACCGAGGCCGAGCAGGTCGCCGCCGCCAAGAAGGCCGGAGCCGTCCGCGAGTCGCAGATCCAGCAGGCCGGATACCAGGCGGAGATCGACCAGGCCGCCGCCAAGTCGCGCCAGGCGGGCCCGCTGTCCGAGGCGACCGCGCGCCAGGAGGTCGTCGTCCAGGAGACCCGCGCCGCCGAGCTGGAGGCCCAGCTCGCGGAGCAGCGGCTGCAGTCCCAGGTGCGCAAGCCGGCCGACGCCAGGGCGTACGAGACGGTGACGCTGTCGCAGGCCGAGCGCGACGCCCGCATCGCCCAGGCGGAGGCCGAGGCCAGGGAGACCGAGCTGCGCGCCGTCGCCCAGGCGTCCCAGGTCAAGCAGGCCGCCGCGGCGGAGGCCGAGTCCGTGCGGCTTCGCGCCGAGGCGGCCGGCGCGGCGTCCCGTGCCACGGGTGAGGGCGAGGCGGCGGCGGCACAGGCGCGGGGCCTCGCGGAGGCCGAGGCGGCCAGGGCGCGTGGTCTGGCCGAGGCCGAGGCGGCGAAGGCCAAGGGTCTGGCCGAGGCCGAGTCCATCAGGGCCCGTGCTCAGGCGCTCGCCGAGAACCAGGAGGCGGTGATCGCCCAGCAGCTCGCCGAGAACTGGCCGGCGATCGTCGAGGCCGGCTCCAAGGCGTTCGGCAACATCGACCACATGGTCGTCCTGAACGGCGCCCAGGGCGTCGAGGAGCTGCTCGCCAAGGCGCTCACGCTCGGCGGGACCGGTCTCGGTCTCGCCCGCTCCCTGCTGTCCGGCGCGACGCCGCCCAGCCTGAACGGCACCGAGCCGCCGGCCGGCAAGCCGCTCGACGTCAACTGACCCTAGGCCTCACGCCGCGAGCTCGCCGGTTCCCGGCATGCCGAGGACGGTCGCGAGGGCTTCCATCGCGGCGGGGTAGGCGGGTTGCAGACGCGGGCCGAGCGGCTGGCCGAGGCGGTGGAGCGCGGGCGCCGCTACCTGCGGGCGGGGGCCGACTGCGTGTACCCGATCCTGGCCTCCGAGCCCGGCGACATCCGGGTCCTGGCCGGGGAGATCGACGGGCCGATCAACGTGCTGTTCCGGCCCGGCGTCCCGTCCCTCGCCGAGCTGGGCGCGCTGGGCGTCGCGCGGGTGAGCTTCGGGCACGGCCTGCACGCCGCCGCCCAGGCGTATCTGGGCACGATGCTCGACGCGATCAAGTCCGGCCGCAGCCCGTACGAGGTGCCCACCGGCTAGAGCCAGCAGCCCGTACGAGGTGCCCACCGGCTAGAGCCAGGAGGTTGGAGTCCTTCCCGGCGGGGGAGGAACGGGCAGAAAGCGTGGTGTGCCCCCCGATGGCAACGGTGTTGATTCGCCGGGTGATGCGGACGGGGGCGAAATGGGGATCAGTGGTTTCCTGGGTCGGTGGCCGGTGTTTCGGCAGCTCACCGGCCCCGACCCATGCGGGCTGGGCGTGGCGGTCAGATCGCCCAAGACCGACGCGCTGAAATCCCGCGTCGCCACCGCCGACCGGGTGGTGAAGTCGGTCTGCCCTTACTGCGCCGTGGGCTGCGGGCAGGACGTCTACGTCCGTGACGAGAAGGTCGTCCAGATCGAGGGCGACCCCGACTCCCCGATCAGCCGGGGCAGGCTCTGCCCCAAGGGCTCGGCGTCGCTCCAGCTCACCACCGGTCCAGGTCGCGAGCACGTGGTGATGTACCGCAGGCCGTACGCCACCGAGTGGGAGCGGCTCGACCTCGACACCGCCATGCAAATGGTCGCCGACCGGGTGGTGCGCACCCGGCAGGAGACCTGGGAGGAGGAGTGCGACGGCAGGCGCGTGGCGCGGACCATGGGCATCGCGAGCCTCGGCGGCGCCACCCTCGACAACGAGGAGAACTACTTCATCAAGAAGCTGATGACCGGGCTCGGCGTCGTGCAGGTGGAGAACCAGGCCCGGGTATGCCACAGCTCGACGGTGACCGGGCTCGGCACCTCCTTCGGCCGGGGCGGCTCGACCACGTTCATGCAGGATCTGCAGCACTCCGACTGCATCATCATCGAGGGCTCCAACTTCGCGGAGGCGCACCCGGTCGGCTTCCAGTGGGTGATGGAGGCCAAGCTGCGCGGCGCCACGATCATCCACGTGGACCCCCGCTTCAGCCGCACGAGCGCCATGGCCGACCTGTACGTGCCGATCCGCGCGGGCACCGACATCGCGTTCCTCGGGGCGATCATCAACCACGTGCTGACGGAGGGGAAGGATTTCCGGGAGTACGTCCTCAACTACACCAATGCCGCGAGCATCGTCTCCGACGACTTCGTCGACAGCGAGGACCTGGACGGTGTCTTCTCCGGATGGAACCCCGAGACGCGCAAGTACGACGTCAGCAGCTGGCAGTACAAGGGGCCCCAGGTGCAGGCGGTCTCGGGGCGGCGGCTGCGGCTGGAGGAGTACCACGTACCCGGCATGAGCGAGGCGCACGGCTCGGGCGGCGCCCCGGTGACCGCGCATCCTGAGTGGGACGAGACGCTCACCCACCCTCGCTGCGTCTACCAGATACTCAAGCGGCACTTCGCGCGCTACACCCCCGAGGTGGTCGCGGAGACCTGCGGGATCCCGCGCGAGACCTTCATGAAGGTCTGCGACGCGCTGACCTCGAACTCCGGGCGAGAACGCACCACCGCCTTCGCGTACGCGGTGGGATGGACGCAGCACACCGTCGGCACGCAGTACATACGGACGGCGAGCATCCTGCAGTTGCTGCTCGGCAACATCGGACGGCCGGGCGGCGGCATCATGGCACTGCGCGGCCATGCCAGCATCCAGGGCTCCAGCGACATCCCCACCCTGTACAACCTGCTGCCCGGCTACATCCCGATGCCGCACGCGCACACCGACGAGAACCTCGACGACTTCGTCGACGTCATCAGCACCGAGAAGGGCTTCTGGGCCGACGCCCGGTCGTACGTGGTCAGCCTGCTCAAGTCGTACTACGGGGACGCGGCCACCGCTGAGAACGACTTCTGCTTCGGTCACCTGCCCCGGCTGACCGGCTCGCACAGCACCTACGACACGGTCATGGCGCAGCTCGACGGCGTGTGCAAGGGCTACTTCCTGTTCGGTCAGAACCCGGCGGTGGGGTCCGCCAACACCCGGTTGCAGCGGCTCGGGATGGCGAACCTCGACTGGCTCGTCGTACGGGACTTCTCCCTGATCGAGTCGGCGACCTGGTGGAAGGACGGGCTGGAGATCCAGAGCGGCGAGCTGCGCACCGACCAGATCGGCACCGAGGTCTTCTTCTTCCCCGCGGCCTCCCACACCGAGAAGGACGGCACGTTCACCAACACCAACCGGCTCCTCCAGTGGCACGACACGGCCGTTGAACCGAGCGGTGACTGCCGCAGCGACCTGTGGTTCGTCTACCACCTCGGCCGGCTCGTCAAGGAGCGGCTGGCGGGGTCCGACGACCCGTGCGACCGCGCGATCCAGGACCTGGCCTGGGACTACCCGGTCGAGGGTGAGATGCGTGAGCCGAGCGCCGCGGCCGTGCTGCGGGAGATCAACGGGTACGGCCCGGACGGGAGCCTGCTGTCGACCTACACGCAGCTGCGCGGCGACGGGTCGACCTCGTGCGGATGCTGGATCTACTGCGGGGTGTTCGCGGACGGGGTGAACCAGGCGGCCCGCCGAAAGCCCCACACCGAGCAGAGCTGGGTGTCGCCCGAATGGGGCTGGGCGTGGCCGCTGAACCGGCGCACGCTGTACAACCGCGCCTCGGCCGATCCGGACGGGAACCCGTGGAGCGCGCGCAAGGCGTACGTCTGGTGGGACGCGGAGCGGGGCCGGTGGACCGGGCACGACCTCCCGGACTTCATCGACGACCGCCCACCCGACTACCGGCCCCCGGACGACGCCTTGGGCGCCGACGCGCTGTCGGGGATCGACCCGTTCATCATGCAGGGCGACGGCAAGGGCTGGCTGTACGCCCCGGCCGGGCTCCTGGACGGGCCGCTGCCGGTGCACTACGAGCCGCAGGACACCCCCTGCGATAACCCGCTGTACCGCACGCACCGGAGCAACCCGGTACGGGTGACATACGACCGTCCGGGCAACCGATACCACCCGCCGGGCAGCGAGGTCTATCCGTACGTCGTCACCACCTACCGGCTCACTGAGCACTTCACGGCGGGCGGCATGAGCCGCTGGCTGCCCTACCTCGCGGAGCTCCAGCCGGAGATGTTCTGCGAGGTCTCGCCGGCGCTCGCCGAGGAACGCATGCTGGAGCACGGCGGCTGGGCCACGATCATCACCGCCCGGGGTGCGATCGAGGCCAAGGTCCTGGTGACCGACAGGATCCCCGGGCTCAGCATGAACGGCCGTGTCGTCCACCAGATCGGCCTGCCGTACCACTACGGGCCGAACGGCTGCGCCACCGGCGACCCGGCGAACGAGCTGGCGCCCATCGTGCTCGACCCGAACGCCGACATCCAGGAGGACAAGGCGTTCACCGCGGACATCCAGCCAGGACGGCGCCCGCGCGGGGTCGGGCTGCCGCGGCTGGTGGAGACGTTCCGTCGCCGGGCCGGCATCACCGAGCCCGCTCACCAGGAGGTCTGAGATGACCGTGCGGTCGATCCCGGTGGCCACGAGGCTGCCCGAGGTCCAGGAGGAGACCGGCTACGCCGAGCATCCGCCGCGGATGGGCTTCTTCACCGACACCTCGGTGTGCATCGGATGCAAGGCGTGCGAGGTGGCCTGCAAGGAGTGGAACCAGCTCCCGGCGGACCCGCCGTTCGAGTTCACCGGCCTGTCCTTCGACAACACCGAGCAGCTGTCCGCGTCCACCTGGAGGCACGTCGCCTTCATCGAGCAGCGCAAGCCGATCAGGAAGCCGGCGGACTCCGGCGACCAGGGCATGGGCGACCTGCGCTGGCTGATGGCCTCCGACGTGTGCAAGCACTGCACCGACGCCGCCTGCCTCGACGTCTGCCCGACCGGCTCGCTCTTCCGCACCGAGTTCGGCACCGTGGTCGTGCAGCAGGACATCTGCAACGGCTGCGGTTACTGCGTCTCCGCCTGCCCGTACGGCGTGATCGACAAGCGCGAGGACGACGGCCGGGTGTTCAAGTGCACCATGTGCTACGACCGGCTGGTGGACGACCTCACCCCCGCGTGCGCGAAGGCCTGCCCGACCGAGTCCATCCAGTACGGGCCGCTGGACGAACTGCTGCAGCGTGCCGCCGCCCGCGTCCAGGAACTGCGCCAGGACGGCGTCACCGACGCCCGGCTCTACGGCCACGACCCCGCCGACGGGGTGCGCGGCAACGGCGCGTTCTTCCTGCTGCTCGACGAGCCCGAGGTGTACGGCCTGCCCCCGGCCCCGAAGGACACGACCCGCGACCTGCCATCGATGTGGCGGCACGCGGCCGTCGCCGCACTGACCCTGGCCTGCGGCATCGCCACCGCCTTCGTCGCGGGGCCCCGATGAGCCACGCCCGGACGCACCAAGGAGAGTGAAATGACGACGCGAGGCCGCCTCGATGGTCAGGCGACGCACATGGCGGACGAGTACATCTCGTACTACAACCGCCCGATCCTGAAGGCGCCGACCTGGCGCGAGGTGAACATCGGCAGCTATCTCTACCTGGGAGGCTTGGCCGGGGCCTCGTCGGTGTTCGCGGCCGGAGGCCAGCTCACCGGGCGTCCGGGGCTCGCCCGGGCCGGGAAGGGCGCCGCGCTCGCCGGGATCACGATGTCGCTCGCCCTGCTCGTCGAGGATCTCGGACGGCCGGAGCGCTTCATCAACATGCTCAGGACCTTCAAGCCGACCTCGCCGATGAGCGTGGGCACCTGGCTGCTGACCGCGTACGCGCCGCTGGTAGGGATCAGCATGCTCACCGATCTCACCGGACGGTTCCCGCTCGCCGGCCGCGCGGCGTGTTACGGGGCCGCGGTGATCGGGCCGGCGATCACGACCTACACGGCCGTGCTGGTGAGCGACACCGCCGTGCCCGCCTGGCACGAGGGCTACCGGGAGATGCCGTACCTGTTCGCCGGCTCCGCCACGGCCACGGCGGCGGGCGCCGCCATGATCGCCGCGCCGTCCTCGGAGAACGCCCCCGCGCGCCGCGCGGCCGTGCTGGGCACCACACTGGAACTGGTCGCCGGGCGGCTGATGCGCCGCCGCATGGGCATGATCGCCGAGTCGTACGAGCGGGGACGCGCGGGCACCCTGCTCCGTGCGGGAGAGGCGCTGGCCGTGGCGGGCGCCGCGGGCGCGATGCTGGCGGGGCGGAAGCGCTCCATCGCCGTGCTGGCGGGGGCGGCTCTCATGGCCGCGTCGGCCTGCGTCCGTCTGAGCGTGTTCTCGGCGGGCGTCGTCTCGGCCAAGGACCCGCGCTACACCGTCGTTCCCCAGCGCGCCCGCGCGTCCGCGCAACCGGCCGGACGCTCGTGAGCGTCCGTCGCGGTCTGTGACCCCGGACGCGAAAGCCCCGGGCCGTCCGTCTCGGGCGGCCCGGGGCGAGGTGGAGGTTACTTGCCCGCCGGCCACTCGATCTTGTCGACCGTGTCGTTGGTGGCGGCCGGCTCCTCAAGGGAGCGCCCGGCCTTCAGCGTCCGGGTGAGCCCGGGAGGGTCGATGTTGATCAGCTTCGCCTTGTGGTCGGTGTTGTTGACCCAGGAGGAGACGTTGTTGGCCGCGCTGGGTCGCCCGGCCACGCCGCCGGCGACGGGCAGCTTGTTGAGGTCCACCGGGTGGCCCGCCCCGACGCCGTAGGCCGGGCCGCTCCTGCCGTAGTCGCGGTAGAGGCACAGCGTCTTCGTCGGGCACTGCTCGCTGTCGGTCAGCTTGACGACGCCCGAAGGCAGCCCTGAGTCGGCGACAGGAGTGTCGTCAACCGTCGCGGCCATGGCCGTCGCGGCCGGGAGCGAGAACGCGGTCACAGCGGCGGCGGCAGCCGCTCCCAAATAGAACACGACGCGATTAGTCACGATTTCTCCCCTGATATCGATGACGTCGGTCGGCCGATTTGGCCTCAAAGGGATGCCCCTCCAGACCGGCCCGGCCGTTCCTCATGCGTCGACCATTAGACACGGGGAGCATCTGATTGCCCACGAGCGGTGAGCGCGAGCCGTTGGATGTTTGCCGCCGCAAATACCGCGGTTGGGGAGAAGTTGAAGGAGACCCGTGCATGTTCCCGGCATCGCTCGCAATTCACCCCGCGACGATCGGGCGTCGTTCAGAGGGGACCCGCCTGGGCCATCTTCGCGAGCCATTCACCGTACAAGGCGACGATGGCGTCCAGCGTTAGTCACTTGTGATTCATTGGCTCTTTTGAAAGATTTTATTTGCTGATATAATGGCAAAAATCATATGTAGTGTCTCTCCCGTGAATCACGATGGAGAACCAAGCCAGACGGCGCTCATGGCGGCCGCCGCGCGTGCCGCGCATCTGATCGTCGACGACGAGCCGAAAATCTTCGCCGACACTCTCGCCTACGAGCTACTGGGAGATCGGGCCGAGGAGCTCGTCGGCTACCACCGCGCCCACGGCACGCATCTCGTCCTCTCAGGCGCCCGCGCGGCGGCGGTCACCCGCAGCCGCTATACGGAGGACCGCCTCGCCGAGGCGATTCGCGGTGGCATCGATCAGTACGTGATCCTCGGCGCGGGCCTCGACTCGTACGCCTACCGGGCGGAGCCCGCCGGCCAGGTCCGGGTCTTCGAGGTGGACCATCCGGCCACGCAGCGGTGGAAGCGCCGGAAGCTGGAGGACGCGGGGATCGCGGCGCCGGGCGCCGTCACCTTCGTCCCCCTCGACTTCGAGACCGAGTCGCTGCTGGACCATCTCGTCCACCACGGCTTCGATCCGTCCCGGCCCGCGTTCGTGAGCTGGCTCGGCGTCACGATGTACCTCACCCGTGAGGCCATCGGGCAGACCCTCGCGGTGATCGGCGGCCTCGCGCCCGGCACCGAGGTGGTCGCCGACAGCATGCTCCCCGAGGACCTGCGGGACGAGGCGGGTCAGGCGTACGTCGAGGCCGTGATGCCGGTCTCGGCCGGGGGCGGCGAACCCTGGCTGACCTTCCTCGGCCCCGACGGCATGGCCTCCCTGCTGAAAGAGCACGGCTTCGACGTCATGGGGCACGCCCGCCAGCGCGACGCCGTCGACGCCGCCCTGTGGAACAGATCCGACACACTCCGACCCCAGGACCTTTCCCTGCTCACCCACGCGAGAGCATCCCGATAGGACCGGAGCGCCGTCTACTCGGTGCTGGAGGAGTACACCGACGAGGCTGCGGCCATGGCGCACAACGAACGTGCGGCAGAACTGCCGGCGCGTGTGGGACAGTGCGCGGAGATGGTCTATGCAGAGCTCTATGGACCCATCGGGCCCGAGCTCCGTGAATGGGTTCGGAATGATCCCCAGATAACCACGTTTGCAGACTTACCTGATCAGGGCGCCGAAGCCTGACAAAGCCCTGCCTCGTGCCATGCAAGGCAGCTTTACGCAGCACACCTGGTTTCAGGTGGTAACGGGCTCAGTCCTGTACCTGTCTGAGGAGTTCGTCGCGATCAAAGTCGCTCATAAGCGTGAGGTTGTACAAGTGCTCGGTTGCGGCACGCCGACTTACCCGCAAGCGGGTCGCGATGGCCGTGATGCCTTCCAAGTCGGTTATTGGATCTGGTGCGTCTGCGATGGCCTGCTGAACCAGCGTGGTGGGCATGAGAAACATCGCCGCGAAGGCATTGGCTCGGCGCTCTATGCTTCTGGGCGCCCATGGGCCACTCGCGATGGCCAGCTTCTGTCCGCGCGATCTGTCAAAGAGCAAGTGGCACAACTCGTGGGCCATGCTGAAGCGTTGGGCGTTGCGAGAGCTAAAGAATCTCGATGTGGTGTTATGCACGATCGTCGGTCGATGGTGTGGACCCACCATCGAGCAGGCCCGTATGTTCTGATCTTGCAGCTTACGAGAGACAATCGTTACGCCCAGTCGTTGGAGCAGCCCTGCTATGTTCACCCAGCCGTCTGGAAAAGCATCGTCCATCTCCGCGTGGATAAGTTCGGCGAGCTCGTACCCTTGATCCCATGCCGGAACGGCCAGGTTAGGAAGGATATGCTCGTTCAACTCGTCAAGGGAGTCCACAGCCGCGTGCCCAGAGTATTGCTCCAGCAGCACAGACGCCAGCGTACGGACATCCTCCCTTGCCACCGTGGGTGACAGCGAACTGAAGAGCAAGGCCGCGTGACAGGAGCCGGCGATGACGAGGGGAGATTCATCAACCGATAGGGCAGCTTGGGCGCCCTCGTTGTTTCCGGAGCTCTTGAGGTCAGTGATGATCTCTTCCCATCGGCTTCGCATCTCGTCCTCGAGGACACTGCCCTGGAGGCGCCCCCGAAGAGGAGGAAGCGTTCGCAGGCCGGCCAGCCAGTTGAGTCGGTTGTCATGCTGGCCTGAAAGCCTCAGATTCGCGACCTTCTCACATAGTGTCGCTACCCTTTCACTCTCTGGATTCATGCTCATTAGATGCTTCGCCGCTGCTTGTAGAACCTCGTACAGCGGCTCTGCCACCTGCGGTTGAGGAGCTTCTCCTCGTGAAGGAGCGCGTTCCAGTGCTCGGCCAGCCACTCCAGTAGCGGGAGAAGATACCAATGAGTCCTCTGCAGCAATTCACCCTGACTGATATGGGCGCAGAGGTTCTGTCCCTCCGCCCATAGTTGAAAAGCCCCCCAAGATGTCGCCTCCTCCCGAGTTGCTCCCGTTCCTGAGTCGGGATCGGGCATGAAGGCGAGTCTAAAAGCGAAGATATCCGTGTTACCGGCGAACTTTTCCCACGTAATGGTCATCGATCACGGCGCCTTCTCGCTCTACGTACCGTTCTACGGTCGATCTTCTCAGAAGCCACCCACTCGGCGATCAGACGGGGCGGGACCTCTTCCCAGTCGACGGGGTAGCCGTGCCACCTGCCCTCGGCGTGCTGTTGTGCACAGTAGGCACGGTCGCCGTCTGTCGCGTAGCGTTTCTGTCCTTCAAGATCGCTTTGAACCAGTAAACCGGGACGCGTTCGGCGGACAGATCGAGCCATTTCGTCCGGGTGTCGGGATGGGCTTGTGCTTCGGGTTGGGCTCATAAGTGAGAGGGAGTTCGTCGACCTCCTCGCGGGATTGCCCGAGTTCCCTGTCTGTCACGCACGGCCCTCCTGCTCTCCGCATGTGCATGAAATGACGAGTGCACTGATCCATCCGCAGGCCGTAGCGCGGCAGCGCTTCATGCCTTGCCCATGTCGGGGGCGAGTCGCGGCCTTGAGACATCGTGTCATCTGGAAGGGCTTACGCGCTGGCGACTGCGGACGCTGCGGGCCTCGTCGCTCGCCTTCGAGGGGGCATGCTCAGGTGCTCAGTAGTGGGTCGGTGATGCCGCCGGGGCAGGCGAGGCGTGCGATGTCCCAATTCGCCAGACGTGCTCCGGCTCGGTAGGCGCTCTCGTAGAACGCGAGCACGGTGGCGCGCGGGTCGGCCTCGGTCCGGGCGTCGGCGTAGGGCAGGACGGCGAGATGGCTGCCGCGTTGCGCGATCCACCGTGCGGCCTCGGGCAGCAGGGGCTCGTTCTCCAGTCTCTCCGGCTCGGGAGCGGTGTAGGAGTAGAAGGCCGCCTCGGGGAAGGAGTCGTCGCCGAACCAGAAGCCGGAGCTGATCACCTCCCGGGAGTACGCCTCGCGGGTCACCGGGTCCGCATCGGGCGACTGGTCGACGACACGGTCCCCGAATCGGGTGCAGGCGATGTCGAAGGTGTGCCCGCTCTGCCGTCCACCGTGGTGACGTGGAGCCGATGCCCGACGAAGTCGAAGTCGATCGTGAAGATGGGATTGCCGTCGACCTGCCCCATGGGACGTGTGGTCAGACCTCGCCCGGTGAGGTGGAAGGGGGCGTTCCACCAGTGGTTGCGCCGGACTCCGGCGGCCAACCGGATCTTTCCGATGACCTGGGCGAACCGGTGCAGCGTGGCCTTGGTGTCGCGCCACTCGGCCAGCGGTATCGCTGGGAACAACTCCATGGCACCATCGTTCCCACGTAGATCACGTTCAAGAGGGCGGACGCGAGCCTGAGCCGGCAAGGGGCCCGGCATTTCCTGGGTCCATTGCCGGCTCGCTCGTCGCGTGCACGTCAGAAACTTCCCACAGGCCCAAGAATGCTCCGTAGTTCGCAGGCATTGCCAAAGGTGCGTATCGACGACAGCAAGTGGCCGTCCCAGACACCGACCGACGACACTGTCACCGGGTTGTAAATCGACGTGCAAACCGTTCCGCTTGAACCCTTCAGCTTTTGCACATCACCGCCTACGCCTGCCAGCATCGCACAGGCCTCCCGCACTCTTGGGTGCGTTCCGCCTTCCGTGGGCGCACACTGCAACACCACGGCCCGAGAGGGCCGTACGAGGTCCGGCCCCTGGCCGAGCACCAGCACCAGCGCCTTGTCCGACTTGGTCATCCCTGCCGCGTCGGGTGTGGTGGCGGAGTGGCTCGGTGGTGGCTGGCCGGCCGAGCCGGCATTCGCCGCCGACTGCCCGAACCCCGTGACCGCCACCGCGACTAGGATCACGGCGATGCGGGCGATACCTCCCCACAAAGGTCTCACGTGCATTCCCCCTGGTCATCGCGTTGCCAACGGTCACATTCTTGATCGCGGTGGCCTGAGGGTCAAAGACCTACCCTTGGGGCGCGGGCCAACGTCTCGCCTGATCAAGGCCAAGCCCTGGCATGCCGGCTCCCTGCCGTCGCGGAGGCCGTACCGCGAAGTGGGAGGGATGAGCTAGAGCCCGGCGGTGTACAGCAGGCTGTTGCTCGTGCCCGTGGGCAGACCCTTCAGGACGCCAGGGGTGGTTGCGCCGACGACCCATTTGAGGACGGACGCCGTGGCGTGATCGCCGTAGGTCTGCTTGTACAGCGCCGCGACCCCGGTGGCGTAAGGAGAGGCGAAGGAGGTTCCGCTGCCCGAGGTGCTGCCGCCACCCCTTCTGGCCGAAAGGATGTTCGAACCTGGAGTGATCACGTCGACGCAGGTGCCGACGTTGCTGAACGAGGCGAGGTCGTCGGTGATGGTGGAGGCTCCGACGGTCAGCACCCGCGGAGCGCTGGCCGGGGAGGTGCCGCACGCGTCGGCGGAGTTGTTGCCGGCTGCCACGCTGACGAACACTCCGGAGTCGGCCAGCGCGGCGGCGGCGTTGGCCGCGTCAGACCTCGGCCCACCGAGTGAGACGTTGGCGACGGCCGGTTTGACCGCGTGGGCCGCCACCCAGTCGAACGCGGCGATGATCTGGGAGAACGTACCGGTGCCGTCGCAGCCCAGGACACGCACCGGAGAGAGCTTGACGGCGCGGGCTACGCCCCAGGTTGTGCCGCCGACGATGCCGGCGGTCATGGTGCCGTGGCCCAGGCAGTCGTTGGTGCCGTAGCCGTCGTTGACGTTGCTGTAGCCGGGGACGATGCGGCCGGTGAACTGGGAGTTGGCCGGGTCGATGCCGCTATCGATCATGTAGGCGGTCACCCCCGCACCGGTGTGCGTGGAATTGAAGAGGTGATTGAGCGGGAGGCGGCGCTGGTCGATGCGATCGAGCCCCCATGAGGTGGTGGACCCCGCCGGTGGAACGCGCATCACCGGTCCGGCCGGGCGCGGCGGGGAGTCGAAGGCGTGGGCCAGGGCATCCTGTTCGATGGCCGCGACGGCGGGATCACTCCGCACTTCGCTGGGCTCGGAAGGCGTCAGCCGGGCCGCGAACCCTTTGACCACGTGCTGGTAGGTGTAGAGGGGCTGCACGCCCAGGGGGATCACCGCGCCGAATGCGCTGGTGCCCTGTTTCAGCCTGACGATGTACTGGCCGGGGATGGAGCTGGAAGAGGGACCCATCGTGACCTTCACCGGGGATCGTGGTGGAGTCGTCGTCCCGGCCTGCGCGGCAGGGGACATCGTGATCGCGGCACTGAACAGCAGAAGTCCGTGCAACCCGCGCGCGAGGCTTCTCCTGCTTGTGCGGATCTTCCTTGCGGGGTGCATTCTCATAGGACCCTCTCAATGATCGACTGGTGTGGCTGAGGGATAGCCATTCGACTACTGAGAGTAGCGATCAACTGCTTGGTGCCACGGCCGTTGGTCTCCGCGCCCCGTGCATGACAGGGGCAAGATCCTGTCAGCGTGGAACGACGGCCTTCTGCCCCTGACTTCCCGAGCGGTTGGGAGCGCTTCAGACGCGCGCCATGTGTTCGTCCTCCCGGTAATCCGCACAGCGGGGAGTCGGCCGCTGTGACCAGGCCTTTCACGACTACGAGTCCTCGATGAGGATCCCCATGGCGTTTGCGAGGCTGTGGACGAGTCCCTGCGCGTCCGAGGTTCTGACGGTCACGCCCCTGAGGCTGGTAACTCCGCCGATCGCCAGCAACACACAGTCGTTGAACCGTGCCCCTTCCATCTGGGCGTTGGAGAACTGCGCGCCCGTAAGGTCGCAGCGCTCGAATCGGACGCCCCTCAGATCCGCGTTCTGGAAGTTCACCTCCAGCATGTTGCAGTCGCGGAAGACGACGTTCTTGAACGTCGAGAACCTGAACCCTGTGAGATCGCTGCGGCAGGCGTCGAACAGCACGTCCCGGAACCCGCACTCGGACCAGGCCATGCCGGTCAGCCGGCTCGCGGTCACCCGGGTGCGGTGCATCGACGACGACCTGGCGGACATGTTGGAGAGGTCGCAGCGCTCCATGGCCACGTCGGAGAAACCGCCCCGGCGCATCACCGTGCCGGAGAATCGCATGTCGACGAACCGACATCCCTCGAACTCGGCCGTGTCGGCGTCCCGGGACGACAGGTCGACGCCGTCGAACTCCATATGACCTGAGGCGGGAGGAGTCGGAGGTAATGTCGCGGATCAAGCGTTTACCCACGTGTCGGCGTGGGGCCCGGCGGGAGGGGGACTCTCCCTTTCACACGCGGGTGCGTGGGGTGAAACCTGGGAACTGCGCAAAACGGAGATATCGTGGAAGATCATCACTCGCCGACGGTGAGCCGCCGTGACCTGCTGGGCCTGTCCACCGTCGTTCTGACCGGCGCGGTGCCCCTGGCCGTCTATCCCGGATCCGGCACCCCGGCTCTCGCGGCGGCGGCCCCTGCGCAGGTCCACGGGCATGGGCACAAGCCGGGGGTGACGCCTCCGGAGGACCTCATGCGGGAGCACGGGGTGCTGAAGAGCATCCTGCTGGTGTACCGGGAGGGGATCCGGCGGATCCAGCGCGGCGAGCAGGTGCCCGCCCAGCCGTTGCACGCGGCCGCCCGCATCATCCGCGACTTCATCGAGCGCTACCACGAGTACCTGGAGGAGAAGTACGTCTTCCCGCGCCTGCGCGAGGCCGGCAGACTCCGCCACACGGTCTCCGTCCTGGAACTGCAGCACAAGCGGGGACGCGAGGTGACCGCCCGCATCCTGGCCGCCACCCGCCATTCCAGGGCCTCGGCCCACCAGCGCCACGCCTTGGTCTCCGACATGGCCGCCTTCATCCGCATGTACGAGCCCCACGAGGCCCGGGAGGACATTGTGGTGTTCCCCGTCTTCCGCAAGGTGACGCCCGCCAGGGAGTTCGCCCGCCTGGGCGAGGTCTTCGAAGCCGAGGAGCACCGCCGTTTCGGACAACGCGGCTTCACCGCCGTGGTCCACCGGGTCACCGACATAGAAAAGGCCCTGCACATCCACGACCTGTCCCAGTTCACCCCCCGAAGGTCATCCCCCCATCGCAAACACGGCCGAAACTCAGCCCGCTGACCTCTTGCGTGATCCTTCGAACTCTATGGAGAGCGCCGGTGAGGACGGCGCAGCACCGCTGATCCGCACACTATGCCCAGGACGCCGCCGAAGCGATGACCGCCAGGTCATCCATGAGCTCGCGGGCGACTTACGATCTACCTTTCGGAAAATTCTTCCCAGGGCCGTAACGCACCCCAGCGCCTCCTCGTGCGGCACCGATCTTCTCGAGAATCTCCCGATCTCTGAGACCGTTGATCAGATCTCGGGCCGCGTACACATGCAGGTCGAACAGTCGGCGGATTGTCTGGTTGGTGACGTACCCATACTCCCGTACATGGTCAATGACTTTTTGATCGGCCTCTGTGGCACTGTGTCGTCGATATGTCACTGACCGGGACATCGCTGTGAGAACTTGGGCCCGAAGGTGGTATGTCGGAAACGGCTTGTTAAGCGTACGCCGAGTCGGCTCCAGAAGGTCATATTCGTCCGTCATCGTGGACAAGACCTCTTGTGCCTCGACCGGAGTACGCTGGATGATTTCGGCGAGTTTCATCGCATCGATATTTTTGCTGTGCCGAAGATGTGACAAGGCAAGCAGCACGTTCAGGTCTCTTGCCGCTTTGGTTGGAAGATCACTTATGAAGCGAACAAAAGCGTCGTTGCCGATGCCCCCCGCGAGCGTTGCGCGAACAAGCGTTCCGTGATCCTCGAACAGGGGAGGCTCTTTGCCGATCCGTAGCATCTCTCGGTAGGCTCTACCGACTCCCTGACCCGTCCGTTCCGCGAGCTGTAGCATGGAAACCGTTTCAGTGAGGAGGCGGTTTCTCGGAGTCGAGGGGTAAGTGAGAATGTTGGAGGGAGTCACCCCTGAAACCAGTCCCCCGGGACTCGTGATGATGAGGCGCTCAGGCGAATGCTCGATATCGACCGTGCCGCTGGTCTCGTAAGATCGGTGAATGAACGCATTGATAATAAGCTCGCGTACGGCCTCGTTCGGATAATCGGTGAGCTGAAGTTGCACGCCGCCGGCCACATTAAGCGGGTGGACCTCGCGACGAGTCTCTATCGCGTCCGTCAGAGCTTGAATCGCAGCGATCAGAGGTCGAGTCCCTCTTATCCGTCCAGTTGCCTCGCTGCCCGTGGTCGGACGAAATTGATAGGAGTAGCCATAGCCGGGGACGATCTGGTTCAGCAACGGCTCATCGCCCAGCAAGAGGACGCCCGCATTGGTGATGCCGCCGTTAGGTGCGATCAGGCGGAGGGATTCCAGCAGAGCCTGATCGCCTAGGTCGGCCAGGTGATCGCGACCGCTTGCCGTCAGAATGCGACGCAGCCTCTCGAACTCTATGGCGCTGAGCTTGTCGATCCCAATGCTTGAGGCGTCCGCCGACCAGTCGACCTGGCCGCGTGCGATCATCGCCTCTCGCTGCTGATCAGGAGGGAAGGGAAGGCACTCTTTGCCAAGACGGCGAGTGGCGAGACCCGCCGCATTGCTGTGTGGCATCACTCCTTGTGGCACAGTAATCAAGATCAGCCGAACACCGTCGATTATCTTTTCATTAACGAAAGCGGTTAGCGGCGGCCTCGTTCGATCGAATATCCCCTTGCGAATGAGGTCGACGCTGTAGCTCATCGGCACGCCCCGCAGTGCGAGATCGCGGGTAATGGCTTTATCGTCCACGCCCAGCACAACCGTGCCGCCACGCGCATTGACAAAGCAGACGAGAGCGTCGGCGAGCAGATTCAAGGTGGACTTGGGAGAGTCCGCGACCATCTTGAAGTCAAGCGCCTCCGTCTCCAAGGCATCGGCTGTGACACCTTGACCCACTATGGCCAGCACGGTCTCTGCCTCGTGTTGGTTCACGAACTGAGAGTAACTGAGAGCTGGTATGTTTTTAACGCTTCTCAGTAGCCTGTGCTCGGTCGCGTCATCCTCTAACTGAGAAAGAGGCGCAACGCACCACTTCTCAGTTATCTCAGTGAGGACAGAAGTAGGGCCTGCTGGTCAGTGTCCGGCTTCATCTGCTGAGGTCCCTCGGACGCAGGTCCTGCCGGGTAGCCGAAGGCTCAGCCGGGCTGAGGAGGGGCTTTCGTCCGGTGGACGGTGCTGCGGGCCGACGTCCGTACGGATCGCAGCACCGCTGATACGCACGCTATGCCCAGGACGCCGCCGAAGGCGATGACTTGGTGTACCGGGAAGAACTCGGCGGCCGTGCCCGCCAGGGTCATGCCGAGGCCCTGGGCCGTCATCAGCCCGGCCGTCATCAGCGTCATCGCCCGGCCGCGCAGCTCCTCAGGCACGGCGGCGATGAACCACTGGTCCAGGCCGAGGCTGTACGAGATGCCGCAACCGGTGAGGATCTGGCAGACCAGTGCCCAGCCCAGCGAGGGCTCGAACGCGTACCCGAGGGCGGGCAGCATCGCGAGGACGGCGACCGGCATCGTCAGGCGTGCCCTGCGGCGCGGGCCGAGCAGCGAGCCCACCAGCGTTTCGCTCGTGATCGCGCCGATCGGCATGCCGCACATGAGCAGCCCGAGTCCCGCCGGGCTCAGCCTGAGCGAGTCCGCGTACGAGGTGAGAAGGGCCTCCGACACCACCACGAACATCGGCGGCACCCAGGACAGCAGGAGCAGCGCCCGGATCCGCCGGTCGGCGAGCAGCAGCCGCATCCCGGAGAGCGAGGCGCCCAGGACCGTCCCGCCGCCCGTCGCAGCCCGCGCCGGCCGGCGGCGGGTGCCGAAGCGGAGCAGCACCGCCGAGCCGAGGAACGTCGCCACCGTCAGCGCGAGCATGGTACGCGGCGACGCGACGGCCAGCAGCAGCCCTCCCATGGCGAAGCCCGCCAGTTGCGCGCTCTGCGCGACGATTCGTATCACCGAGCGGCCGAGGACGAACAGGTCACCCTCTCCGAGGATGTCGCCGAGGGTTGAGGCACGCGTGCCGGTGAAGACCGGCGCTACGGCGGCGATCACGCAGCGCAGCACGAGCAGCAGGGCGACGGGCATGCCCGGCAGTAGCATCCCGGCCGCGCACGCGGCGGACACCAGGTCGCAGACGACCAGGACCCGGCGCGCGGGGAAGCGGTCGGCGAGGGACGAAAGGAGAGTGCCGCCGAGGACGTACGGCAGCAGGCCGAACGCGAAGGTCAGCGCGCTCAGCAGCGGCGAGCCGGTGAGCCGGTAGACCAGGACGGCCAGGGCGATCTCGCAGACGACGCTCCCGAGCGTGGACATCGCATGCGCGACGAAAACCGCCCGAAACTCCCGCACCCCGAACACGGCCCGATACCCGGCACTCCGCTCCCCGTCGCCGTGCGGACGCGTGCCGGTGCCGTCCGGACGGGTAACGGTGTCGTCGGGGCGCCTGCCGGTGGGGTGGGGGTTCTCGGGAGCGGGAGGGGAGGACATGGCGGCAGCTTGCCCAGGGCACCCGGGCGGCTTCTAGACTTTCGGTCGCAGCCGAATCTTCGGGGGGACCATGCCGCTGCGACTGCGGTTCGGCACCGACGATCTGCTGCGCTGCCGGTTCGCGGTCTCGCCGCTGTGCGAGACCCATGAGGCCGTACGGACCCTGAGACGCCGGGGGCGGCACGGCTACCACCGGCCGTGGCTGCGAAGGATGCGGGAGGCGGTCGCCGGCCTCGACCTTTCCGCCCTGTGGCTGTTCATGCCGCGCGGCGGCTACACGCCCGACTTCCTGGGCCCGCCGCCGGGCACCCCCTTCACCTCGCCCGCCTCGTTCGAGGACGAGCTGGCGCTCCTGCGGGTCACCGACCCCGCCGTGGCGCACGAGGAGATGGCGCGCTCGCTGGCCTGCACCCCCCGAGCCGCCGAGTCGCCGTTGGGCAGGGACATGCTCGACGACCCCGAGCGTGCCGTGCAGAGGCTCGCCGATCTGACGGAACGTGCCTGGCACGCGCTGATCGCCGCGGAGTGGCCGCGCCTGCGTTCCCTGCTGGAGGCCGACATCGCCTACCGGTCGCGGCAGTTGGCGGACGGCGGGCTGGAGGGCCTGTTCGCCGACCTGCACCCCGGGCTGCGCTGGTCCGGCGGCACGCTCGCGATCAGCAGTCCGGCCGCGTCCCTGGGCGTGTGGGATCTCGGCGGCCGGGGCGTGCTGCTGATGCCGAGCATCTTCGTGTGGCCCGATGTCGTGAGCGGTTTCGCCCCGCGCTGGCAGCCCACGGTGATCTATCCGGCACGCGGCATGGGCGCCCTGTGGCAGCGTCCCGTTCCCGAGGCGCCGGGCGCGCTCGTACGGCTGCTGGGCGCGAACCGGGCCGCGATCCTGAGCGGCCTCGACGAGCCCGCGTCCACCACGGCTCTCGCACACCGGCACGGCCTCGCGCCGTCGTCGGTGTCGGAACACCTGACCGTCCTGCGCCACGCGGGGCTGCTGGCGTCCCGCCGCCGTGGCCACCAGGTGCTGTACGAGCGCACACCGCTGGGCACGGCACTGGCAACGAGCGAAGCCTGACAATCAGCCCAGCTCGCCGGCCTTCACGCCGTGAACGAAGGTCTGCCACTCAACGGACCCGAAGGTAAGGATCAGGCCACCCGGATCCTTGCTGTCACGTACGGCCCGTCCCCCGCCGGGCAGGTTCGCTACTTCGACACAGTTGTCGTTGTTGGCCCCGCTTCGACTGCTCTTGTACCAGCCGAGGGTGCTCGTACTGTGATCCATCAGCAACTGTCCTTGAGTTGGTCTGCCAGTGCTGTCATGTACCGCACCGACTCATCGGGTGATAGAGCCGATGTCATCACATGGCTGAAAATAAAGCTATAGCGCTGGTATTCATCCGGCTTCTCCAGCCAAAGACTGTCGGTAGTAGTCACTGTGTAGACGAGACTCGGGTCCTCCGGGAAGTCCAGGATGACGAAGGCGCCTTCCAGTGCAGGGTGAGCACCAGCGGCGTCAGGAACTATCTGGATGGTGATATTGGGCTTGGCCGCCAACTCGATGAGTCGCTGAAGCTGTGCATGCATCACCTCTGCACCACCAATCTGTTTCCGTAACGCCGCCTCATCGATGAGGGCCAGCAGAGACGGCGGGTTCTCGCGGGTGAGGATCTTCTGGCGGGCGAGGCGTGCTGCGACATGACGCTCGATAAGTTCGGAATCGAGAACTTGTCCGGCTTGCCAAACGGCCTTTGCGTACTTCTCTGTCTGGAGCAACCCAGGGATGAGTACTATCTCCCAGGTGCGGATGGCGCTGGCGCCGGCTTCGAAGTCAGGCAGGCTACTACGAAATACATCTTGGTATTTCTCCCACCAGCCACGTTGACGCGCCTCTCTGGCCAGCGTGACCATCACCTCGCGTCGGCTCTCCTCGGTGACTCCGTATAGATCGAGAAGTAGACGGATATCGTGGACGCTTGGGAGCTTCCATTGGCCGCGCTCCATTCTGGTTACCTTGGAGGCGTCCCACTCAAGTAGCTTCGCCGCCTCGGTCACCGTGAATCCAGCGAGAAGGCGGAGCCGGCGCAGTTCTTGTGACAGCCGTCGCCGCTTCACTGTCGGACTTCCTGTCATGCCCTATCTCCCTGGCACAAAATAACCACATTTGTGCGTTAGTCGTTTAATCGGACATTTTGCATATTAGGATTTGTCTATTGCGAGTTTCGAGTCTCGCTGTCAACATGCTAATGGGCAATCGGCCTGCGCGTCGGCGCATCACTCTGGGAAGCATGATCAACTCCCGAGTGATGTTGATATTGTGTGAATTAACCCCATTTGGGGGAAATGGCAGCAGTTATGGCTGCAATGAGCTGAAAACTATCCGCTTACTAACTGCGGAGGCCGTCACAGTGCGCGAACACCGGACGGCCTCCTTGAAACGGACGCTGGAGGTCCGATCCCGTGGTCAACTTTACAGGGATTATCCGTGTCATCCGGATGCGCTACAAGGCCGAGAAGCCGCCTGCGCCTATGGGGTGCCGGTGGTGCGGTGATTCGCCGTACGCCCACGATGACCGTTGCCTTCCCCACCGGGGGCGGCACGCCTATGAGGCACCGACCGATCGCCAGTTCCGGGCACGGCTGGCCGAGTGGTGGCGCCTGGGACTCTCGGGCCGCGCTCCCGCGTCGGCTCCCGTACGTCCGCTGAGTGCGATGTCGCAGGTCTCGGTCCCGGATGCCAGGCAGCGCGCTCAGTTCATCGCGTCGCCGGCTGCCGGATCCGCTCCGCCGTACCGGGAGGGCCGTCCCCCAGACGTCCGTTGCTTGCCGGGCAGGCGCGAGCCGTACCCGTACGAGGCCCAGAGCCGGAGGGCGGCGTGACCGGACGGCATCGCAAGGGAGCGGTTACCGCTGCGGTGGTTCCCCGGCAACGGGAAGTCGCCCAGCGAGCCGCCGCCGCACACCTTGACCAGATCGAGCAGAACTCGTCCCCCCGTCTTCGACAAGGAGTTTCAGTGATCGACACTCCGAATGGTCCTCGTACCGTGTGCTGGGATCTGCCCTGTGAACCGGCGGTCGTGGGCAAGGCCCGGAGCATGGTGCGGGACACGTGTCGCGGTTGGGGTGTGCCCCGGGAACTCACCGACGACCTGGTTCTGGTGGTGAGCGAGCTGCTCGGGAACGCGGTCGTGTACGGCGAGCCGCCGGTGAGGCTCTCGCTCTGGGCGACGGCGGAAGGCATCTGCGTGCGGGTCACCGACCACGGCCCCCAAGATCCCCGGCGGCTCCGCCTCAGTCTGGACGCCGTCCACGGCCGGGGCCTCACGATCGTCGAGATGCTCGCGGACCGGTGGGGCGTCGTTCACGCGTCAGACGGAACCGGCAAGACAGTGTGGGCGGCCTGGCAGTGGCCCTCGCGGCGACCGGGTGCGACGCTCGTCACGGGCCTCGAAGCCGTGGACCCCTCAGCGGGAGTCGACGCCGGAGGTGGTCATGACCTCCATGATGTGGCCGTCTGGGTCGTCGAAGTAGACCGTGCGTCCGCCGCGGGAGGTGTTGATCTCCCCGAAGCGCTTGGGCTCGTGGGGCTCGGCGTAGTAGTCGAGGCCGGCTTTCTCGATCCGGTCGAAGATCTGGTCGAACTCGGGCTCGCCGACCTCGAACGCGTAGTGGTGCGGGGCGATATCCGTAACGCCTCTGGTGGCGAAGTCGACGTCCGCGAAGTCCAGTGTCAGTGACTCCCCGATGCGCACCGGTATGAACGGGCCCATTGGCTCGCCGACATCAAGGCCGAGGATCCCGGCGAGGAATCCGGCCGAGACGCGCTTGTCGCGCGCGGGGACGATCGTGTGGTTGAGAGAGATCGCCATGGTTTCCCATCCCCTTACCGGGGCGATCGATGGTCTTCCCTTCACCTACACCGTTCCCAGCCGGATGCCGGTTATGCCGTACGCGGTGGGGAAGCCGGGCATGGAGGGGGCGTCAGTCGAAGGTGAGCTGTTCGGTGCGGCGGGGCATGAGGAGGAGGGCGCCCACGCTGAGCACCGCGACCACGACGAGCGCGAGGAAGACGTGGTGGCTCGCGTCGTACAGCGCCTTGCGTACGAAGACGGCCGTGGGCGACTGCGCGGCGGGACCATGGGCACCGAGTACGAGGCTCGTCGCGTCCACGCTGTTGGGAAGCTTGCCGGCCAGCGACGCCGGCGGGTGGGCGAAGCGGTCGGCCAGCGTGGCGTTGGAGATCGCCCCGAGGATCGCCGCCCCGACCGCGCTGCCGATGGAACGGGAGAACATGTTGGTCGCCGTGACGACGCCCCGGCGCTCCCATCCGACCACCGACTGGATGGCGACCATCGTGGGACTGGATGCGAGTCCCAGGCCGGCGCCGACGATGAAGCACGCGCCCGCGACCATCCACACCTTCGCCTGCTGGCTGAGCAGGGCGGCCAGGACGGCGCCGACCACGACCAGGACGCTGCCGATGAGGGCCGTGTCACGGAAGCCGATCCGCATGTAGAGGCGTCCCGACAGGGTGGCGGCCAGCGGCCATCCGACGGTGAGCGCGGCGAGGGCGAATCCGGCGACCAGAGCCCCGGTGCCGAGGACGCCCTCAGCGTAGGTCGGGACGTACGAGCTGAGGCCGATCATGAGCGCGCCGACGCCCAGTCCGACGAGGTTGCCTCCGGTGAGCGTGCGGTGGCGGAACACCCACAGCGGCAGGATGGGCTCGGTGGCCCTGCGCTCCACGGTGACGAACGTGGCCACCAGGACGGCGCCCGCCGCGAAGATGGCGATGCTCGGCACGGAGCCCCAGCCCCACGCCACCCCGCCTTCGAGCAGGCCGAGGATGAGCAGGGACGAGCCGGCGGTGAGCAGCGTGGCCCCGAGGTAGTCGATCCGGTGGGAGCTCCGCGTCACCCGCTCCTTGAACCGGCTGGCGAGCATCCAGGCCGCGATGGCGCCGAGCGGCAGATTGATGAAGAAGATCCAGCGCCACGACACGTACTCCGAGAACAGGCCGCCGAGGGTGGGCCCGATCACGGCCGAGATGCCCCAGACGCTGGCCACGTAGCCCTGCACGCGGGCGCGTTCCTCGACGGAGTACAGGTCGCCGACCATCGTGATGCTCATGGGCTGGACGGCGCCGGCGCCGATACCCTGCAGGGCGCGGAAGATGATGAGCGCGGGCATGCTCCACGCGACGCCGCACAGCACCGAACCGAGGAGGAACACCGCGATGCCGAAGAACATGACCGGCTTGCGCCCGAAGATGTCGGCCAGCTTGCCGTAGAGGGGGACCGTCACCGCCTGGGTGAGCAGGTAGATGGAGAACAGCCATGGGAACTGCGAGAAGCCACCGAGGTCGCTGACCACGGATGGCACGGCGGTCGCGATGATGGTGCTGTCGAGTGCCACCAGTCCCGTGCAGAGCATGATGGCCGCGAGTACCGGGCCGCGCTCGGACTTGAGACCGATGCCTTTCGGGGTCGCTACCGTGGTCACCGGGGCGTTCTCCTTGTGCATCGTGGACGTCGAGGCCGGACTCACCCCGCTGGCCGCGCGGCCCGTCCCCGGGAGTAGGCAACCGCTCCCTGCTGCTCCTCATTCCCCCTCAATCACGACAATCTACGTATGACGTCCATATTCGCGCTGCGTAGCGGCCCACAACAGAGAAGGGTGCGGCCACCGGGCCGCACCCTTCGTGTGTCGCTCAGCAGCTCAGGTTGTTACCGGGGGAGACGCCGAGGATCTGCGTGAACCGCTGGTAGGCCGAGACGCGGCTCTGCACCTGGGCCGGGTTCCTGCCGTCGCACTCCAGGGAACCGTTGATGCTGCGGATCGTCTGGCCGAAGCCGTAGCCGTTCACCATCGCGTTGTGCGCGGTCATCGTGCCCGGTCCGTTCTGCGACATCCAGTACCAGATGCCGGTCTTCCAGGCCACCGCGGCGTCGGTCTGCACCAGGTTCGGGTTGTTGAGCAGGTTGATGCCGAGGGCGTCACCCGCCGCCTTGTAGTTGAAGTTCCAGCTCAGCTGGATCGGACCGCGACCGTAGTACGCCGCCTGCCCCGCCGGGCAACCGTAGGGCTGGCTCGTGTCGCAGTAGTGGGGGTAGTTCGCGGTGTTCTGCTCGACGATGTAGACCAGGCCACCGGTCTCGTGGTTGACGTTGGCGAGGAAGGCCGCCGCCTCCTGCTTCTTGACCGTGTCACTGCCGGTGTTCGCGAACGTCGAGTACGCGCTCAGGGCCGCGACCAGGCCGTTGTAGGTGTAGAAGGAGTTCCTGCCCGGGAACATCTGGTTGAACTGCGCCTCGCTGACGACGAACCCGCCCGTGGGCGGCGGCGTCGAACCGCCGCCACTACAGGTGTACGGCTCCCAGTACCACGTGCTGATGGTCGGGTCGTATCCCGGATTGTCGTGCGTGGCCCGGTAGTACTGGCCGTTGGTGTACTTCACGATGTCGCCGGTGACGTACGTCCTGCCGGCGACCCAGCTCGGGTAGCTGCACGAGCCGGAGGGAGGGGGTGTGCTACCGCCGCCACCTGAGCAGCTGCCCTGGTCGGCCCAGACGTCGGCGCCGCCCGGGACCTCGTTCTGCGTCCACCACTTCGCGGACCAGTTGTGCGCGTTGTAGGAGGCGGTCATCCCGCCGGTGTACACCGCCGACGAGCTCCACGGGGTCGCGCAGGCCGCCGCGGACGCGGGCGACACGGGCAGGACCACCGCCAACGCCCCCGCGATCGCCACAGCGGCGAGGGACGCCATGATGCGCAGTCTCGACACTTCGTCACTCCTTCGTGCGGCTCAGGTCCGCACACGATGGATGAACAGGATTGATCCCGCGCAACGACCCCGCCCGGTACCTCGGTACTCCGAGGTAGTCCTCCACAGGTCTGAGGTAAATCAACACGATCTTCTTACAACAGTCAAGCTCTGACAAAGAGCGGGTAATCGCGAAATATCGCCTCAGTTGGTCGCCGAGGAGGAACCGCCGACCCGGCCCGCCCGGTCAGGAAGTCTTCTTAGATCAACATGGTCAACTCTGATGCCGCCACGCGGTGATGAGCTCCTCTGGGCCGTAGAGAGCGGTGAGTCCGTCGCATGTCGCGCCGCTTCGGGATGCGGCGACCAATGGGAGGGTGCGATCGGTCAGCGCGGCCCGGTGCCGGATCAGTTCCTGGAGGTCGTGATCGTCGAAGGCGCTCTCCAGCCACTTGATCGACCCTACGAAGCGAAGTTCCTTGGCGATGGGGGCGCGGTCCGCTCCGACGATGTCGATCTCGACGTCGTTGCTCCGTGTCCAGTAGGAGCCGATGGCCTCGGCGGAGGGAAGCCGTCCATCGGGTACCAACCGGGCCAGCGCTTCGCGTACCAATGGCTCGACCGCCCTTCCGTGCCAACTGCTCCAGCCCGCCGCGATCCGCCGTAGCGTGAGGTCACCCCGGCGCCGCTCGATCTCCGGCATGTGCGGCCGCAGGAAGTAGAGCCAGAAGCGAAGGTAGGGATCGGCGATCCGGTATCGGCGTTCCCGCGACGGGCGGGTGCTCAGCGGGAGCTCCGAGGACACGATGCCTTTGGCCGTGAGGAGGTCCGCCGCGCGGGTGAGGGTGGAGTGGGAGATGCCTCCCGCGGCCCGCGCGATGTTGACGAAGGTGCGCTCCCCGCTGCCGATGGCCTCCAGCACTTCCCTTGCCATGGCCTGTCCGGGGAACTCCGCGGCCAGCGTCCTCTCTCCTTAGACGAGCAGGGCCGATACCGGGTTGGTCAGCGCGTCATGCAGGAACTTCCACACCGACGCTCCCGGTGCCCATTCGGCGCACACCAGAGGGAGACCACCGGTCACGAGAGCCGCGTCGAAGGCCGTCTTGGCGTCCAGATCGAGCATCCGCTGGATCTCGGAGGGATTGAGAGGCCTGACCACCATCTCGGTGCCCCGCTGGTGGAACGGCCTCTCGTAGCTGTTGAGCGCCTCCATCATCGACATGTCCGAGCCGATGAGGATCAGCAGAACGGGCTTGCGGCTCAGGTACCGGTCCCAGGCCCGCTGGAGCAACCCTTCGAAGGCATCGACGCGCTCCATGAGGTAGGGAACCTCGTCGATCACCACCACCGATGGTGAATCGTCGGGGATCGCGTCCGCCAGCAGTTGGAGCGCGCTGTTCCAGTTGGCCGGGGCGGTCTCGACGAAGAGTTCACGGTGAGGAAGGTCGGAGGACGCGACGTCATCGAGCAGTTGCCGCAACTCCTGCTCGGCGCTCGCGCGCGCGGCGGTGAAGTACAGAGACGCCAGGCCGCTGCGCGTCACGAACTCCTCCGCCAAGGCGGACTTGCCGATCCGCCTGCGCCCGCGCATGAGCAAACACCGCCCCGGCCGGGCACCGCCGACGGCCGAGGTCACCCGGTCGAGCAACCCCTGCAGCGCCGCAAGCTCCGCTTCCCGCCCGATGAACCCGCTCACATGCACCTCCTGCCGATAGTATCGCTGCCGATAGTATTGCCAGGAGTACGGGGCATGCTGATGCTCTGGTCCGGCGAGCGGAGGGCGTTCGTCCGGAAGGTGAGAGACGGCGGGCTGCGCTGATGTTCGAGTCCGGCGGCCAGGTTGATCGCCGGTACGCCGGTCAGATCATTACGTGGGCTTCGGGGTGGCCGACGAAGGAGAACTGGGCGTTGCGCGTCAGCTTGTAGTCCTGGGCCTTCCAGGTGTGGGCCGAGGCGTCGGCGCCGCGCATGTAGACGAAGTTGAAGCGGTCGGCGGAGTAGATGCGCACACCTTCCTCCTTGCACCGTCGTACCAGCCGCGTGTCCTCGCCCGCGTTGACGGCCTCGAAGGCGAACGCGCGCAGCAGGTCGGCCTTGGCGAGGATCGTGGCGCCCTGCACGAGGTGGGCGTACCGGTGCTCCAGGCCGGGCAGGCGCATCACGGTCGTGTTGGTGGCGGGGAAGTAGGTGTAGTGGGCGCCCTTGCCGACCATCTCCGCGTCGGCGTAGTCGAAGGCGCGCAGCAGGTCCGAGAGGTAGTGCGTGCCGTACAGGTTGTCGTCGTCCATCTTGGCGATGTACTCGCCGTCGGCCTGGGCGATGCCGACGTTCAGCACCTCGCCGAGCGTGAGCGACGGGTCGGCGGTGAGCACCTTGACGGCGGGGATGCCGGCGGCCAGGGCCTTGTCGCGGACGACACCCGGATCGATGTCGAGCCCGTGCAGCACCAGGATCAGCTCAAGGTCGCGGTGGCGCTGGCGGGCGACCTGGGAGATGGCGTGTTCGAGCTGGCCCGCCCGGTTCGTGGGCAGGACGACCGACACGCTCTTCGTCCGCGTGACCACGGGACGGCCGAGCGCGGTGAGGATCTGGTCGACACGGTGGGAGAAGAGGTGCTTGTCGAACACCTCGCGCATGGCCAGGTGGGCCTGGCGGGCGCGGAGCTCCGGGCTGTTGATCAGGTAGAGGGCCTGGTTGTAGGCCTCTTCCTGCGTGTGCGCGATCGGGATCAGCGAGCCGAACGTCTCCTCAATGGCCCGCGACCATCCCGACAGCACGGTGGTGGAGCACGCCGACAGCTCGAAGACGCGCCGGGCGCACATGGTCGGCGAGTCGATCACCGAGTTCACGTTGAGGAAGACCTTGTACATCTTGTACGCGGCGAGCATCTGCTCGTACGGCAGCTCGCCCACGATGTGCGGGCGGTACTCCTCGGGCCAGGCGTACTTGTCGCCGGCCTTGTCGTTGCGGGCGAAGATGTGCAGGCCGAGCTCCCGCGTGGGAGCGATCACGGCCTCCATCTGCTCGCGCCGCTCGGGGTGCTTGTCGCGGAAGTACATGCCCGCGAAGACCACGTCGTACGGCCGGCCCTGCTTGGTCTGGATCGGGTTGTGCACGCGCGGCTGCGCCGCGAACTGCAGCACATCCACCCGATCATGTCCCAATATTTCGCGATACTTGTGGACCATGTCGCCGTCGCACGTGTACACGTAGTCGAAAAGCTTCGCCGTGTCGATGAAGAACTCGAAGTTCGGCGGGTCCTCCTTGTTCCAGAAGACCGTGGGGATGCCCTGCTCGCGGCACCAGCTCACCAGGTCGCGGAGCTCCTGCTTGGGCGCGTTGGTGCCGGTCATCTGGTAGCGCCAGCGCGTCTGGTTGCCGTGCCACGCGGACTCGCAGAACAGTACGTCGGGACGCTTCTCCGCGAAGATCTCCGGCCAGTCCTTGAGCCCGAACTCGATCTGGTCCCACTCGTACTTGAAGGCCATCCTGGAGAAGTCGTCCAGGATGACCGCGACCTTCAGGTCCGGACGGCTGACCGGGCCCTCGGGCCAGGCCAGGTTCGGGATCTTGACCTCGGGCGCGTGCGCGAGCACGGCGTCCATGGCGACGCTGCTCGCGGTGACCGTCGCGGGCGCCTTGGGAGCCTTCTTGGGCTTGAGCGCCTGGGACAGGTCGCGCGGGAGCCGTACGAGCCTGGACGGGCGCTTGGCTCCGGCGAGCGCGGTGCTCACGCGGTACGGGCGCTGCGCCCTGGTCGCCGACAGCTGCCACTGGGCGTACTCGGCCCGCGCCTCGGCGGTGGCGAGGCGTCGCTCCAGGTCGCGGATGCGGTCCTCGTAGCGCTCGACGACCTTGCGCTCCTCGGGTAGCCAGTTCGCCGCCCCGAGTCGCTGAAAACGCGGCTCATCCGGATTTGTCTGGTCACTCTCGGCCATGGTGCGACTTGCTCCCTCGTCCTCGCCCGGGAATGTCCGATCGTACGGCTTTGACCGCGAAAGGATGGGCGTTTTCGCCTAAATGCCCAAATCGCCAACCTCGCGATCGGGCAGGTCAGCGCATCGTGGGCGGGGTCCCCTGGGCGGCGGGGGAGAGGTCGTCGCCGCGCAGCCAGGCCTCGATGACGCGGGCGATCCTCGGCCCCGCGGCGCCGTCCCACAGTGGCGGCAGCTCCCCGCTCGGGGTGGCCGCGCCGTCGGCGAGCGCCTTGGACGCCGCGGCGGGCAGCGTCGCCGGGGTCACGAGACGGTTGGTGCCGTGGGTGATCGTGATGGGCCGCTCGGTGTTCGGCCGCACGGTCAGGCAGGGGACGCCGAGCACGGTCGTCTCCTCCTGCACGCCGCCGGAGTCGGTGACGACCAGCGCGGCGCCCCGGACCAGCGAGAGGAACTCGACGTACCCCAGCGGGTCGATGATCGTGAGGTTGTCGCCGGTCACCAGGCCCGCCTTGGCGAGGCGCTCGCGCCCGCGCGGGTGCAGCGGCACCACGATCGGCACCTGCTCGCTCACCGCGAGCACGGCCTCGACCAGCTCGCGGGCGGACTCGGGGTCGTCGACGTTCCCCGGGCGGTGCAGGGTGGCGACGGCGTACCGCACGGGCAGGCCGAGGCGCTCCTTCAGCGGTTCGGGGTCGAGCTTCGGCAGCGCCGAGAACAGGCTGTCGATCATCGGGTTGCCCACCAGGTGCGCCTTGGCGGGGGAGACGCCCTCGCTGGCCAGGTGGGAGAGCCCGTCGGGGCTGGTCACCAGCAGGATGTCGGCGAGCGCGTCGGTGACGACGCGGTTGACCTCCTCGGGCATCTCCCGGTCGAAGGACCGCAGGCCGGCCTCGACGTGCGCGGTCGGGATCTGGAGCTTGGCGCAGACCAGGATCGCGGCGAGCGTCGAGTTGACGTCCCCGTAGACCACGACGAGGTCGGGCTTGTGCTCCAGCACGACCTCCTCCAGGCCGGTCAGCAGCGCGGCCGTCTGGCGTGCGTGGCTGCCCGAGCCCACGCCGAGGTTGGCGATCGGCTCGGGGAGGCCGAGGTCGGCGAAGAAGACGTCCGACATGAGCGCGTCGTAGTGCTGCCCGGTGTGGACGATGCCCTGCCGGACTCCCAGCTCGGCCAGGCCTCGCACGACGGGGGCCGCCTTCGGGAAGTTGGGACGCGCGCCCAGCACGTGCAGAACGAGGGGATTTTCCCTCATTGACCTCGCCTTTCACCCGGGAGTGGGTCAACTAATGGCCAGTAGGGCCAAGCGGTGCCTATGGTACGGTCACCGCGTGGTTTCCGAGGCCAGCCGGCCCGATAAGGTCTCCCCCAAGTCGGCTCGCGCCGGCGTGCGCGGTTTCCTCAAGGGCTTCGTCCAGCATCCGGTCATTGTCTCCAGAGTCTTCGTCACCAGGGTCAAATCCGACCCGATGCGTGTGGCGCAGGCGGCGGCGGAGGCGATGCCTCCACGCCTGCGCCCAGCGGTGGGCAAGGTCGCGTGGCCGGTCGCCCGCGTCGTGCGCGTCACCGCGCGCAAGATAGCGCGGCGCATGGCCGACGGCCCCCTCGAAGCGGCCAAGGCCGAGTTCGAGCACGGCAAGATGACCAAGGCCATCGAGGTCCTGCAGCCGCACGCGCGGTGGCCGTTCATCCGCAGGCGGATCGCCTACTACGAGGGCGAGAAGGCCGCGATCGGCGCCGCTCCGATCCCGCCGAAGTCCAAGGTGATCGTCGGCGAGCGGGTCGAGGGCCGAGTGCTGCACTGCGTGACCAACGCGCTGCCGTACACCCAGGCCGGGTACACCGTCCGCACGCACCGCATCGTGACCGCGCAGCGCGCCGCCGGGCTCGATCCGCACGTGGTGACCAGCTGGGGCTGGCCCATGCTCCAGGGGCACGCCGACGCCGAGCCGTACGAGGAGATCGACGGCGTCCCGTACCACCGCCTGCTGCCGAGCGGCGAGGTGCCGTTCGAGAGCCGCGGCCGGATGATCCGCGGAGCAGGCGAGGTGACCGAGCTGGTCAGGACGCTTCGGCCCCAGGTGCTGCACGCCGCGACCGACCACCGCAACGGCTCTGTGGCGCTCGCCGCGCGCGAGCGGACCGGCACGCCGCTGGTCTACGAGGTGCGGGGCTTCCTGGAGGAGACCTGGGCCTCGCGCGACGCGGCCAGGGTCGGCAGCGAGCGGCACCTGCTCCAGCGCGATCGGGAGGCGCACATCATGCGCTCCGCCGACGCGGTGGTGACCCTCGCCGAGACGATGGCGGTGGAGATCGCCGAGCGGGGTGTGCCCCGCGACAAGATCTTCCTCGCGCCGAACGCCGTGGACGACACGCTGCTGACCGCCGACTACGACGGCGCGGCGTTCCGTGCCGCGTACGGCATCGCGCCGGACGAGATCGTCGTCGGTTCGGTGTCGAGCATCGTCGGCTACGAGGGCTTCGCGACGCTGCTCTCGGCCGCCGCGCTGCTGCGTGACACCGGGACTCCCGTGCGCGTCCTGATCGTCGGCGACGGCGCCGAGCGGCCCGTGCTGCTCGCCCAGGTCGAGAAGCTCGGCCTGGGCGATCTGGCGATCCTGCCGGGCCGGGTCGGGCCGGAGGAGGCGCTACAGGCGCAGTCGGCCATCGACATCTTCGTCTGCCCGCGTGAGGATCTGCGCGTGTGCCGCCTGGTGACGCCGCTCAAGCCGGTGGAGGCGATGGCGCTCGGCAAGCCGGTCGTGCTCAGCGACCTTCCCGCGCTGTCGGAGCTGGTCGGTTCGGACGGCGCCGGCCTGCTCGTACCGCCCGGTGATCCGGCCGCCCTGGCCAAGGCTCTGGCGGGTCTGAGGGACGATCCGGAGCGGCGCGCCGAGATGGGCGAGGCCGGTCGGACCGAGGTCGCGACGAAGCGGACGTGGAGCCGGATCGCAGCGACATATCGGACGATCTACCAGTCCGTTGCCCGATGATTTCCCGTGTCATGACCGATCGGAAACCTCGGCTTGGCTATGGGTTCAATCGCATTAGACGTGATCTGTGTGGAGTTGAGATAGCCTTTCCCACCATGCAGTGTTGTTTCGGGCTTCAGGACGCCACGTGAGCGGGTACGACCTCGCGGTCATCGGCCTGGGTTACGTGGGCATGCCCCTCGCCAAAGAGGCTACGGGGGCAGGTCTTCGCGTGGTCGGACTGGACGTCGACGCGCGAAAAGTCGACGCCCTGACCTCCGGCCGTTCCTACATCGACGACCTGAGCGACGCCGATCTCGACTCCATGCTGGCCAACGAGTTCACGGCCACGCTCGACCAGTCGATCCTCGCCGCCAGCGACACCATCGTCATCTGCGTGCCCACGCCGCTCGACGAGGACCATCGTCCGGACCTCTCGGCGGTGCGCGGCGCCGTCGAGGCGGTGGGGCGTTACCTCCAGCGAGGCACGCTCGTCGTCCTTGAGTCGACCACCTACCCCGGCACGACCGACGAGGTCGTCCGCCCGATCCTCGAACAGGCATCCGGGCTGACCGCCGGCGTCGACTTCCACCTCGCCTTCTCGCCGGAGCGCATCGACCCCGGCAACACCAAGTACGGGCTGCGCAACACCCCGAAGGTGGTCGGCGGGTACACCAAGGCGTGCCGCGACCGCGCGGAGGCGTTCTACGCCCGGTTCATCGAGCAGGTCGTGACCGTCAGCGGCACGCGCGAGGCCGAGATGGCCAAGCTGCTGGAGAACACCTACCGGCACGTCAACATCGCGCTCGTCAACGAGATGGCCATCTTCTGCGACGAGCTCGGCGTGAACCTGTGGGAGGCCATCGAGGCCGCCTCCACCAAGCCGTTCGGCTTCCAGAAGTTCCTGCCCGGTCCGGGCGTGGGCGGTCACTGCATCCCGGTCGACCCCTCGTACCTCTCCCACGCCGTGCGCAAGCTCGGCTACCCGTTCCGCTTCGTGGAGCTGGCACAGGAGATCAACGAGCGGATGCCGGCGTACGTCGTGGCCCGCGTGCAGCGCCTGCTGAACCGCGCCAAGAAGCCGGTCAACGGCTCCCGCGTCCTGCTGATGGGCGTCACCTACAAGCCGGATATCGCCGACGAGCGCGAGACTCCGGCGGTGCCGATCGCGCGAGCGTTCCGCGATCTCGGCGCCGAGCTCGTCTTCGCCGACCCACACGTGAAGCAGTGGACGGTCGACGGGGTCGAAGTACCACGAGAGGACGATCTCGCTGAGGCGGTGGAGAGGGCGGACGTGACCGTCCTGCTCCAGCAGCACTCGGAGTTCGACCTGGACATGGTGGAGAAACGAGCGCATCTACTTCTCGACACCCGGGGCGTCCTCTCCGAGGGCGAACGCGTCGAGCGGCTCTGACGGGCGGAGGGTCGGCGCGTGCACGTGCTTGTCATGACGGTGGTCCACCACCCCGAGGACGCCCGGATCCTGCACCGGCAGATCCGCGCGCTCGTGGACGCCGGTCATGCGGTCACGTACGCCGCGCCGTACACCGCGCGGGGCGTCGTGCCGAGGTCGTGGGTCACCGGGGTCGATCTGCCGAGGGCGGCGGAGCGCAAGCGGCTGTCCGCGGTGCGGGCGGCCCGGCGGCTGTTCAAGAGCCTCCGCGGCCAGGTCGACCTGGCGCTCATCCACGACCCCGAGCTGCTGCTCGCGGTCGCGGGCGTGCGGCGCAGGCCTCCTGTGGTGTGGGACGTCCATGAGGACACCCCCGCCACGCTGTCGCTGAAGCCGTGGCTGCCCTCGTTCTTGCGCCCGCCGACGCGCTTCCTCGCCCGGCTGCTGGAGGGCACGGCGGAGCGCCACCTGCACCTGCTGCTGGCCGAGACCGCCTACGCGGGCCGGTTCCGGCAGGCGCACCTGGTCGTGCCGAACGAGACCTGGGTGCCCGACCACGTCAGCGAGCCTTCCGACGACCGCGTCGTCTACCTGGGCTGGCTGTCGGAGGCGCGGGGCGTACGCGAGGCCGTCGAGGTGGGCCGGCTGCTCCAGCCGCACCGCGTGGCGGTCGAGCTGATCGGCTACGCCGACCCGCAGAGCAGGCCCATGCTCAATCAGGCTGTGGCCGATGGAGTGCTGGAGTGGCGTGACTTCATGCCCAACGACGAGGCGCTCAAGCGGCTCGACGGGGCGCTGGCCGGGCTCTCGCTGTTACACGACGAGCCGAACTACCGCCATTCCATGCCCACCAAGATCGTCGAGTACATGGCGCACGGCATACCGGTGATCACCACGCCGTCGCCCAGGGCGGTCGAGCTCGTGGAGCGTTACCAGAGCGGCGTGGTCGTGCCCTGGCGCGACCCCCAGGCGGTGGCACGCGCGGTGCTGCGGCTGCGCAACGAGCCGGCGGAGCGCCGGGCGGCGGGCGCGCGCGGTTACGCCGCCGCCCGGGCCAACCACCACTGGCCGAACTCCGCGCGGAGGTTCGTCACCCAGCTCGAAGCGTGGGCGGGCGTGAAGAAGTAGTTCCTGGGCACTGACGCTTCGAACGCCCGGGCGCCGGGATGCCCTCCCAGCGTGGCCCTGGGCGACCCCCCGATCCTGATCGTTTTTTATCAGGGCCACAATTTAAGGACGGTAATCTCCTGAAGGTGCGCGGGCTCACTCTGCTCCTGGGAGCGGCTCTTCTGGCCGCTGTCGCGGCCATCGTCATCGTCCTGCCGGACTCCCAAGGCGGCTCCAGGACCGCGACGACCACACCGGCCCAGCAGCCGAAGCCGGGCACCCCGACGCCGACGGCCAGCGTGTTCAGCGACCCCTGTGGAACGTTCGACACCACGACCCCCGCGCCGTACGCCGTCACCGGATACTGGCTGGTGCCCACCTCCGACCACTGCACGTGGCGCAGCCAGCTCCAGGCCATCCACCAGGTCGGCGGGGACACCGTCGTACGTCTTGGATTCGGTCTCCAGCCGCGCGCCGTGGACCAGGACGGGCAGGTGCTGGACGCGGTGGGCAAGGCCCCCGACCCTCGCTATCAAAGGTGCGAGGAGAACGGCATGACCTGTGTGCAGGCCGCCGAGTCCGCGCTCAAGGCCGCCAACCCCGGCAATCGCATCACCTGGACGTACGTCTACCGGACCGACGAGGCGTTCGGCAGGGGCCTGTTCCGCTGCCCCCAGATGGAGCACACGATCACGGTCGGCGCCGACGTCTACTATCGCGTGCTCGCCCCCGACGACGGCTCCGACGACGCGACGTGCGACTTCAGCTCAAAGGGCAGGGGGTACCACCTCATCCTCGTCAACGGCGCGCTCAAGGACAGCCTGACCGAGATCCTCGACCTGGCCGACCGCTTCGCGATGAAGGTCTTCCCCGCGCTGCCGCTGGCACCGCGCGACCGTGTGGAGCCCACCAAGGCCGACCCCCGGCACATCGGGACGCTCACCACGCTGACCCGGCGCGTCCTGCAGGACTACGGCGACCGCTTCAACGACAGGACCTCTCTCGGCGGGGTCTACCAGCCCTTCGAGTTACAGCTCAGGGACTGGCCCGACCCGGCCGTGGTCACGACCCTCCAGGTGTACGCCGAGCAGCACGACATCGTGCAGCAGGAGCTTCCCGGCAAGCCCATCATGGTCAGCCCGTACCTCGACGGGCGCAGGGGCAAGAAGTTCACCTCGACGCCCGAGCAGGTCGCGCGGGGCTTCAAGGTCCTCGCGCAGACGGGCGTCGGCATCATCGCCCCGCAGGACAGCCGCGGCACGGGCAAGGTCGGCCTGTACTGGCCGAACCTGAAGGGCCAGACGGTCGACGACCGGCTCAAGCCCGTGGTGGGCGACACCTCCTACGGCGAGGCGTACTACGGCGCCACGCGCGACTACTACCGCGCGATGTCCAACGCGCTCGGGGAGATGCGCGCCGAGGGGCGCGAGGTTCAGCTCTGGGCCAACGTGGAGGCGTTCGAGCCGAAGGGCGACGGCGCCTGCGAGGCCGGCGGCAAGCGAGGCGCCACGGACAAGGAACGCCTCGACGCGGCCGTCGCGTTCGCCGGACCGTACGTGTCCAAGATCATCTCCTACAAGTGGAGCAGCTTCTTCAACTGCGGGTCGCCGACGCTCGCCGAGCAGGTCGCGAAGGACTGGGACCGGCCCATCCCGATCCAGGTCGTCAGCGGCAAGCGGGGCATCCAGGACGGCATCGAGGTCCGCGGCTACAACCTGGCCCTCGGCAGGGTCACGGTGAGCTGGTACGGCGGAGACGAGCCGCGCGAGGCCGACTCGGCGGCGGTCGGATGGACCGACAAGACCCCCATCCCCGGGCTGCCCCCCGCCGTGCAGAAGATCTGGGTGCCGGTCGACTGGAGCTCGGTGCCCTCGGACGCGTGGTTACGCGTGGACGTGACCTCGCCCGACGGGCGCAAGAGCAACGCCCCGGTCTACCTCAACCGCGGGGCGTGACGGTCTTCGGCCCTCGTGTACCGGTGTAACGTGCGTCCCATGGTGCCGCGCATTCCCGTCAGCGTGGACCTCGTCGTGCTCACCGTGCGCTGCCAGCAGCTCAGCGCCCTGGTCTGGAAGCGCGACCGTCCGCCGTACGAAGGGCGCTGGGCGCTCTCCGGCGGGTTCATCCAGCTGGAGGAGGACCTCCCGGCCGCCGCGTCGCGGGTCCTCGGCGAGCGCGCCGGGCTGCCCGGGGCGCCGGTCCACCTGGAGCAGCTCCAGACCTACGGCTACCCCGACCGCGACCCCCGGCAGCGCGTGGTGAGCGTGGCCTACCTCGGGCTCGCGCCCGACCTGCCCGCCCCGACCGAGGCGCACATGAGCTGGCAGCCGGTCTCCTCGCTCGACGTGATGGCCTTCGACCACCGCCGCATCGTGCTCGACGGCATCGAGCGCGCCGGGGCCAAGCTGGAGTACACCTCGCTCGGCGCGGCGTTCTGCCCCTCGGAGTTCACCGTCGCCGACCTGCGCCGGGTGTACGAGATCGTGTGGGGCCGCTCCCTCGACCCGCGCAACTTCCACCGCAAGGTCACCAAGGCCGACGGGTTCCTCGTCCCCACGGGGCGCACGACCACGCGCGACGGCGGGCGGCCGGCCATGCTCTACCGCCGGGGGCCTGCCGAGCTGCTCCACCCGCCGATGCTGCGCCTGGCCGGTTAGGCTCGCGGTCTTCAGGGGGCCTTCGAGGGCATGGTCAGGGGTCTTCGAGCCGTGGCCGCGTCATAAGGTAAGGCCATGCCGCGTTTCCGTCCGATTCTCGATGAGTTGCCCGCCTACCGGGCGGGCAAGGCCGTGGTCTCCGCCGACGGCCGCTCGTTCAAGCTGTCGTCCAACGAGTCCCCCTATGACCCGCTGCCCTCCGTGGTGGAGGCGATCGCCGCCGCCGCGAGGGACGTCAACCGCTATCCCGACCCGGCGTGCGTGGCGCTCACCGAGGCCCTGGCCGAGCGGTTCGCGGTGCCCCAGGAGCACATCGCGCTCGGGGCCGGCTCGGTGACGGTCGCCCAGGAGCTCTTCGAGACCGTGGGCGAGCCGGGCGCCGAGGTGATCTACGCCTGGCGGTCGTTCGAGGCCTATCCCCTGCTCGCCGACCTGGCGGGGGTGACCTCTGTGCGGGTGCCCCTCGAGGAGGAGACCCACGACCTGTCCGCGATGGCGGCGGCGATCACGCCCAGCACACGCATGATCTTCGTGTGCAACCCGAACAACCCGACCGGCACCGTCAACCGCGCCGCCGAGCTCACGGCGTTCCTCGACCGGGTGCCCGAGGACGTTCTGGTCGTGCTCGACGAGGCCTACCGCGAGTATGTGCGCGACGCCGACGTGCCCGACGGGCTCAGCCTTTACGCCGACCGGCCGAACGTCGCCGTCCTGCGCACCTTCTCCAAGGCGTACGGCCTGGCGGGGCTCCGGGTGGGCTACCTCATCGCCCACGCTCCCGTGGCCTCGGCCGTGCGCAAGACGATGATGCCCTTCGCGATCAACAGCATCGCGCAGGCCGCCGCGGTCGCCTCCCTCAGGGCCGAGGACGAGCTGCTGGAGCGCGTCGAGACGGTCGTCAAGGAGCGCGCCCGCGTCCGCGAGGCCCTGCTCGGCCAGGGGTGGGAGGTCCCGCCCACCGAGGCCAACTTCGTCTGGCTGCGGCTCGGCGAGCGCACGGTCGAGTTCGCCGAGCGCTGCGCCGTCGACGGTGTCGCCGTACGGCCCTTCGCGGCCGAGGGCGCCCGCGTCTCCATCGGCTCGCCCGACGCCAACGACGCCTTCCTGGCCGCCGCGGAGGCCTTCAGGAAGGAGTGACGTCGGCTGCCGGGGGAAGCCCACGTGAGGGGCCGGGCCTGACGTCCTCGGCCGGCTCCTCCGTCGCGGGACGCCGGCCGTTGCGCTCGGTGGACACGACGAGCGCGACGCCGAGGACGATGACGAGCCCGGCGGCGAACATCTGGGTGGTCACCCGCTCGCTGAGCACGACGACGCCGAGGATCACGGCCACCACCGGGTTGACGTACGCGTAGGTGGACACCAGCGAGATCGGCGCGTTGCCGAGCAGCCACACGTACGACGTGAAGCCGACCAGCGAGCCGATCAGGACCAGGTAGAGGAGCGCCAGCCACGAGCTCCCGCTGATTGTGGAGAGGTGCAGGCGCTCGCCGAAGGCGGGGCCCGCCACGAGGAGCCCGGCGCCGCCTACGGCCATCTCGACCGTGCTGGCCACGAAGGGATCCTTGGGCATGGAGATGACGGTGGGCAGGAACGATCCGATCGACCACGAGAGCGACCCGGCCAGGATGATCACGATGCTTACGGCGCTGGACGACGGGGCACCGGTCAGTGAGAGCCCGGCGACACCGCAGAACCCGATGAGCACTCCGGCCAGCGTCAGCAGCCGGGGGCGGTCGCGGGCCATCATGCGGAAGATCACCAGCCACAGCGGCACCGACGCGACCAGCAGGGAGGCGAGGCCGGAGGAGATGTGCTGCTCGGCCAGCGCCACCATGCCGTTGCCGCCCGTGAGCAGCAGCAGCCCGACCAGGCCGGCCCCGAGGAACTCCCGCCGGGTCATGCGGAGGCTCCCTGCCCCCCGGCGCACCACGAGCACGGTGCCGAGGATGATGGCGGCCGCGACGAAGCGCAGACCGCCGCTGAGCATCGGGGGGATGGTCTCGATGGTGATCATGATGCCGAGGTAGGTCGACCCCCACACGACATACACGGCCGCCAGCGCCGCCCAGACCCTCACGTCACGAGTGTTAGTCCCCATGGCTCATGACAATATCGGTCTAGGCGGACATTTCACGCGCGAGTTTCGGACGCTGAGACGCGGGCCCTGGTCGCTCTACCACAGGTTTGTCCACATCGTGTGGATAACTAGCCCGCCGGTGGAGCTGGACATCACGTTTCAGCATCTAAATACGGCAAATCAGGGAAGAATTCGTCGAGCCGATGTTATCCACAAGCTGTGGATAAAAGGCGTTGTGTCGCCACTGGACCCGCTGACGTGGCTTGCCGTCCACATGTTCGAACCCTTATGTGCACCTGAAGCCGCCCTGTCGGTGAAGTCATCCACAGCCCCCGGTGGCCGCGGGTCATCCGCCCCACGCGAACGACCCGCGAACACACGGCTAGCGCGGGCCGAGCTTCTCCACGATGAGGCGGTACAGCTGGCGCGGACGGCCCGGCTGCGGTGTGCGGTTCGGCGGAAGCGGCCACGCGAGTCCCTCGTCGACCAACGTGCGCAACAGACGCCGAGCCGTGCGGGGAGTCACTCCGAGCATGCGCCCGGCGCTCTCCGCGTCCACAATCGTGTCGCCGCCCTCCAGCTTGGCGGCCAGCCGTGCGAGCACCTCGACGCCCTTCGGCCTGCCCTGCCCGGGAGCCTGGGGAGGCATCCGCGGGGCCGGGACCAGCGTGCGGCCCTCGCGGTCCACCGCGAAGCCCTGCGGCTGCTTGCCGGCCTGCGTGCGGGCCAGAGCCGCCCTGGCGTGCGTCTCCGCGTCGTGGGTGGTGCGCCCCATGCCGACGCCGACCTCCACCGCCAGCCCCAGGTCGTCGCGGATCCGCGCGGCGAAGGGGAGCACCCGGAACCCGTCGGTGGCGGCGGACATCGAGCCGCGCGTCGCCGTCACCAGGTAACTGTGGTCGTCGATCGCCCATACGGCGGCGTTCATCCGATTGGCTTCCTGTACCAGCAGGCGGTGCAGGGACAGTCTCAGCTCGTCACGCCAGTACCTCGGTGCCGCCCGCCGTACGGGCTCGCGTAAAGTCGGCACCTCGATGAGCACGACCGTGAGCTGCGACTCCTCCAGCCTGTGGTGCGCGCCGAGCAGCGCCGCCGTGTGCAGCGCCGTACGGACCGCCGCGGAGGTGGGCCGTATGCGCACGGTGGGCACGCCCGCCGCGGTCAGCCGGTCGGCCACCCCGGGCAGGCATGTCAGAGCCCCTGTCGTGCCGCCCTGCCTGATGAGGCGCTCGTGGTAGGCCGCGATGGTGCCCGTCGCGCCCGGCTCCTCGCGGGTCTGCACCCCCGCGGTCGGCAGGCCGAGGTCGGCGTAGGCCTCCTCGACCTCCGAACGGCCGAGCACGTCGATGCTCACCCGGCGCGGGTCGATGCGCTCGTCCAGCGCGGCCCTGGCCAGCGCCGCCGTGAGGGCGGGCCCTCCGAGCTGCACGTACGTCGCGGGGATCGTGAGCACCCCCGAGCGCCTTGCCAGCTCGTACGGCACGGGGCTGGCGAACAGGCAGGCGTCCACCCCCGGGCCGAGCCTCACCACCTTGTCGGCCGCCTCCTGCTCGTCGCGGTACGCCGCGGCGACCAGCCGGCACGGAACCGGGGCGGCCGCGTGACCCATGAGCATCACTCGTTCGACAAGGTCGTGGGGTCCCACCACCCCGATGGTGAGGTCGGGGGCCGACGCGCCCACGCGTGACCCTCGCGGAGTTTCTTCGGCCCTCTCGACCAATGTTCGTCCCATCCCGCCATACCTCTGATCGAGGCCGCCACACCGTGCGGTCCCCAAGAAATCCACTGGTCGAGTCCACCTCGCGGGGACCGCCGATCAGGGCGCTGGAAGAGCGGCTGACGGCGTTCCCGGCTCGGGTTCTTCTCCCATCCGGTCTAGTCCTCTTTGGAACGATCGCTCGCCGAGGCACTAATGTCACGCCCGGATTTGCCGGAATGCCGCTGGCCTATGCCGATCAGGCATGGCGGGGATGGTTATATGAACAGGTCAGAGGCGGTTTACGCGCTCAGTCACGACGTAGAGGAAATCTCTCTTACCACATCGCCACCCAGGGCCTTCATGCGCGCCGCGAGGTCGTGGTGGCCACGGTCGATGAGATATCCGGGTGAGACGACGGTCTCGCCCTCGGCGGCCAGGCCCGCGAGGATGAGCGCGATGCCGGAGCGCAGATCGTGGGCCGTCACGTCGGTGCCGGTCATCGACGTGTGGCCGTGGACGACCGCGCGGCTGCCCTCGACCTCGATGTGCGCGCCCATCTTGTTGAGCTCGCCCGCCAGCGCGAAGCGCCCGTCGAAGATGCGCTCGTGGATGTAGCTCGCGCCGTCGGCGAGGCACGCCACCGTCATGATCGGAGACTGCAGGTCGGTGGCGAAGCCGGGGTAGGTGTCGGTGATGACGTTGATCGGCCGCAGCGGCCGGTCGCGCCGCACGTTGAGCACCGCGCCGTCGGTGGCGAACTCGACGCCCATCTGCTCCAGCTTCCAGCGCACCACGCCGAGGTGCTCCAGGGACGCCCCGACGAGGTTCACCTCGCCGCCCGTGATGGCGGCGGCCATCGCGAACACGCCCGCGTCGAGGCGGTCGGGCATGACGCGGTGCTCCACGGCGGTGAGCTCGTCGACGCCCTCGACGGTGATGAAACCCGTGCCGCCGCCGCTGATGCGGGCGCCCATCTTGGTCAGCATTTCGATGACGTCGAGCACCTCGGGCTCGAGCGCGGCGTTCTCGATGATGGTCGTGCCCTTGGCGAGGGCCGCCGCCATGATGAGGTTCTCGGTGCCCGTGTGGGAGGGCGTGTCGAGGTACAGCGGGGCGCCGGTGAGCCCGGCGGCCTTGACGTGGATGACGCTCTCGCCCTCGTCGACGACCGCGCCGAGCCGCTTGTAGCCCAGGTAGTGGAAGTCGAGGTTGCGGCTGCCGAGGTTGCACCCGCCGACGCCCTCGATGATGGCCTCGCCGAGACGGTGCAGCAGGGCCGGCACGAACAGCACGGACCCGCGGAACCTCCGGGCGATCTCGGCCGGCAGCACGGCGCTGGTGAGCCGCGAAGCGTCGATGACCAGAGTGCGCTCGGCCTCGTGGAGCTCCACCTTGGCGCCCACGGCCTCGGCCAGTTCGAGCGCCCGCCGGACATCTTCGATGATCGGGACGTTGCGGAGGACCGTACGGCCCTCGGCGGCGAGCAGAGCCGCGCCGATCATCGGGAGCACGGCGTTCTTGGCTCCCTGGATGAAGGCGGTTCCGCGCAGGGCGTTGCCACCGCGCACGCGGTAACGAACCATATGATGAGGCTCCTCGAAATCTGGGAAATGACGCGCCTGGTCAAGCGGACGGCGGCAAAGTTATCCGCCCACAGTAGCCCTTTCGGGATGATGGCCCGGCCAATTTGACGTCACTCAGCTGCCCAGAAAAGCCCTGATCACTCAGCGGGAAGGCGGGTTTGTCGGCGCGTTCGGAGAGGCCGCGTGCAGCAAGGTGTTCGCACGCTGGTCCACGAATCGCGTCACCACCTGCTGGGCGTATCCGAACACCATCGCCCACACGAGGATCGAGGTCTGCGAGCTCAGCCCGGCGAACCCCGGCACGAACCCGGAGTTCAGAATCAGCAGGCCGACGATGGCGGTGGCCACGCCCGCCGGCGCCTTGAGCAGGTTCTGCGCGACCGCCAGCGAGTAGCGCGTGGAGAGCTCCGAACGGGTGGACAGGCTGGCGGCGGTCGCGAGGGCCGCGCCGAGTATCCCCATGAGCGCGACCAGTGGCACGTCGCCGGGGGTCGGGGCACCGTTGCCCGCCGGGCACACCTGGTTGTCCCTCGCCCCGAAGGTCGCGAGGAGCGTCCCGTTCCCGCACATCGGGATCGCGTCCGGCCAGACCGCGCCGACGGCGACCAGCCCGGCGACGATGAGCGTGAGGATGACCACTCCGCCGAGCAGCATGTTGCGGAAGCTGCGCACCCTGCCGCTCTCGATGGAGGCGGCGTTGTAACCGGCACGCAGCACCGACTGCAGCAACGACCGGTCGCGCTCGCCGATGTCGCCCGCGGCGGCGCGCGCGGCGAGCCGGCTGAGGCGGGGATCGTCCGAAGCGAGGTACGCGCGGCCGGTCGCGAGCACCTCGGGGGCGCGGGCGTTCAGCTCGTTCGCGGGGAGCAGCCCGTAGAGCAGGATGGTGGCGCCGTAGATGTTCGCCCAGGCCCCCTCGATGGCCTGTCCGGTCAGCCAGCGCCGCCAGCCCTGGCGGTCCCTCGCGTACTGCGCGGCCGTCGCGAGGTGGCGTTCGATCGTGCTGTGCAGCACTTCGAGACCCGGCTCACCTGGGCGCGAGACCACGCACCGGCCGGCGTCGGCCTGGATCTCCTCGGCGCGCGAGTCGATGTAGATGCGCCACACGCCCGGCCAGCGCAGCACTTCCTTCTGGCTCGCGTCCTTCTGGCTCGCGGCGGGCGCCCTGACGGTGTCCGGCGCCTCGCTCGCGTGCACGGCCGGGTCGGCTGCCATACGCCCTCCAGGGATTCGCTCTGCCCACGGCTTATCGCGATCTCCCCGTCCGGCGCTACCCCTTTCGGGCTATGCCCGGGCCGCGATGTCGGAGCGGTGGTGCGAGCCGCGGAGCGTGATGCGTCCGACCTGCTCGTACGCGGTGGCACGCGCCGTCGCGATGTCGGGACCGGTGCCGACGACGCTGAGCACCCGCCCGCCCGCCGACACGACCCTGCCCTCCGCGTCGAGCGCGGTGCCGGCGTGGATGACGTACGCGTCCTTCACCGAAGGCGCGAGACCCTCGATGCGGTCGCCCTTGACCGGGTCGGCCGGGTAGTTCTCGGCCGCGATGACGACGGTCACCGCCGCGCCGTCGCGGTAGCGCGGCGCGGGCTGTGCATCCAGGGTGCCGGTCGCGCACGCGTACAGCAGGGCGGCAAGCGGGGTCTCCAGCCGGTCGAGCACGACCTGCGTCTCAGGGTCGCCGAACCGCGCGTTGAACTCGATGACCCTGGGCCCCGCCTGGGTCAGGGCCAGCCCGGCGTACAGCACCCCGGTGTACGGCGTGCCGCGCCGCGCGAGCTCGGCGACGGTCGGGAGGACGACCTCGGCCATGACCTGCTCGGTCAGCCCGGCCGGCGCCCACGGCAGCGGCGTGTAGGCGCCCATGCCTCCGGTGTTCGGGCCCTCGTCGCCGTCGTAGGCGCGCTTGAAGTCCTGGGCGGGCTGCAGCGGCACGGCGGTCGTGCCGTCGCACAGGGCGAACAGCGACACCTCGGGACCGTCGAGGAACTCCTCCACGACCACGCGCTCGCATGCCGCGGCGTGCGCCAGGGCCTCGGCGCGGTCTGAGGTCACCACGACGCCCTTGCCGGCGGCCAGCCCGTCGTCCTTCACGACGTACGGCGCGCCGAACGCGTCGAGCGCCGCCTCGGCCTCCTCCGGCGTCGTGCACACGCGTGCTCCGGCGGTCGGCACGCCGGCGGACACCATGATGTCCTTGGCGAACGCCTTGGAGCCCTCGATCTGGGCCGCTTCCTTCGACGGGCCGAAGCAGGCGATGCCCGCCGCGCGGACGGCGTCCGCGACACCGGCCACGAGCGGCGCCTCGGGCCCGACGACGACGAGCTCGGCGCCCAGGCTCACGGCCAGCGACGCGACCTGCCCGGGGTCGGTGGGCACGACGGGATGCGTCGTCGCCACCGAGGCGATGCCTGCGTTGCCGGGAGCACAGTGGAGCTCGGAAACCGCGGGGTCGAGCCCGAGGGCCCGGCACAGGGCATGCTCGCGGCCGCCCGATCCAATCACAAGAACGCGCACCTGGGGAGTCTACGGGTCGGGCCTGGGGTCGCCGGACGGCGACGGCGTCCGCACAGGTGGAAGGCGTTCCAGGCCTTCCCTGATACCCGATGCATGAGCCGGCGAAGAGGTATTGTCGGCTTCCACATGATCGAGGAATCCAATCGCCGTGTACGCTAGGTACTGAAGCCTGGCTGTGGTAAGTTGGGGCAGCTTTGGGCCGTCTCTTAGCGATTGGAGGTGGAATCGGGATGACTTCTGGTGATCCCAGCAGTACGTGCTCGCGCACGTACTTTGTGCGCAAACCCGACCACTCCAATTCGGTGTCCGACTGAGAGCCACGCGCGCCTATTCTCTGTGACGTCTGTCGCACTATTACTTTTTCGCGCATTGGTTCCGCGAGGTCGGGCGGGAAGGGACCGCCATGCGCTCGTCCACGCTTTTCCAGCGGATCAACCTCCACCCCCGCACCACCCACGTACGGCTCGGCACCTCGCCGTCGGTCGGCGTGGTGCGCCACGAGAGCATGAACGGCCGTTGCGTGCCGCCCAGTGACTCGCTCGTGGAGTTCGGCGCCTACGTCGCCGGCAAGCGCGTCCGCGTCTCCGGCATTCCGGAGGCCGTCAGCCTCGTCCGCGAGCACAACGCCTCCTCCGAGATCAACGACGCGTACGTCTGGGTCGGGCTGCACGAGCCGGAGGCCCCCGAGGTCGAGTGGCTGGCCGAGGTCTTCGGGCTGCACCCCCTGGCCGTCGAGGACGCCATCAAGGCCCACCAGCGCCCCAAGGTCGAGCGTTACGGAGACTCCCTCTTCGTCGTCCTCAAGACCATCGCCTACCTCGACCACGACGAGCTGACCGCCTCCAGCGAGATCATCGCCACCGGCGAGATCATGGTGTTCGTCGGCCCCGACTTCGTGGTCACCGTGCGCCACGGCGAGCACTGCCCGCTCTCCGAGGTCCGAGGCCGCCTTGAGGACAAGCCGAAGCTGCTGGCCCGCGGGCCGGCGGGCGTGCTCCACGCCATCGCCGACTTCGTCGTCGACAAGTACCTCTCGGTCGCCGACCTGATGCAGGCCGAGCTTGAGGAGGTCGAGGCCGCCGTCTTCGCCGACGTCAGCTCGCGGGACATCGGCCGCATCTACCAGCTCAAGCGCGAGATGATCGAGATGAAGCGCGCCGTGACGCCGCTCCAGACGCCGCTCGGAGCTCTGCCGTCGCGCCGCATGATCCCCTCCGAGATGCGCGAGTACTTCCGTGACGTCGTCGACCACCTCTCACGGGTCTGCGAGCAGGTGGAGTCGTCGAACGAGCTGTGCAACTCGATCCTGCAGGCCGCGCTCGCGAGGTCCAACGCCCTCGCCAACGAGGACATGCGCAAGATCTCCGCGTGGGTGGCCATCATCTCGGTGCCCACGATGATCGCCGGCATCTACGGCATGAACTTCAAGCACATGCCCGAGCTGTCGGCCATGTGGGGCTATCCCCTCGTGATCGGCGTCATGCTCGTCATCTGCTCCCTCCTCTACCGAGGCTTCCGCCGCAACGCCTGGCTCTGACCGCTCCGCCGGCAATCCTGAAGTCACATCGCTTCCGGCAGGCGCCGGCGCCGGGCAGCCCGCCGTTGACGCCGCCGACCGGCCCCGGCACGCCCGAGGCGGTGCAGGTGGTTCAGCAACTGCGTGCTGCTGCGCTGGGCCGCCGTCTCCGACCTGCCCCTCCCGCCCCGGAGGGCACGCGACACGGCTCCTATCCGATCCCAGTTACCAGTTGCATGCATCGCTAGACAGAGGTAACCTACAGCTGTAGTTGGAGGTTTTCTGCTACACCGACAAGCGAGGAGGTTCCGGAGATGCTGTTGACGTCGATCGACCCGTTCGTTCAGGAAGTCGAGCGCCAGTTTGATCGCCTCACCCGTGGCGCCCTCACTTGGGGAGAGGGAAGCGCCCAGGGGGCCATGCCGCTCGACGGCATCCGCAGGAAGGACGACGTGGTCCTGCGCTTCGATCTTCCCGGCATCGACCCCGACTCGATCGAGGTCACCGTCGACCGCGGCGTGCTCACGGTCAGCGCCAGCCGCCAGGAGGAGCTGTCGGAGGACGACCGGCTGTTCGTGCGCGAGCGCGTCATGGGCACCTTCACCCGGCGCGTCTACCTCTCCGAGCACCTCGACAGCGACCGCGTCGACGCCGCCTACCACAACGGGGTGCTCCAGATCCGCATCCCCGTGCTGGAGAAGGCCAAGCCACGCAAGGTCGAGATCCAGCGCGGCGACACCAGGGCGATCCGCGCGTGAGGTGACCGCGAGCGATGGGCCGGTGCCGCTACGGGCGCCGGCCCGTTCACCATGGAGGCACACATGTCCAGGTTGCCCATCGACGACAACCACGCCCCGCTGTACTCCATGGGCCAGGTCGCCGGCATGCTCGACGTCCAGCAGGCCTTTCTGCGCCGCCTCGACGAGTTCGAGGTGGTCCGCCCGCAACGCTCCTCGGGCGGCCAGCGCCGCTACTCGCGCGCCGACATCAACCGCGTCCAGTACGTCGCGGAGCTGACCGGGGAAGGCATGACGCTGATCGCGATCCGCCGCATCCTGGAGCTGGAACAGCAGGTGAAGGCACTGAAGAAGGAGCTGGAGGCGACACGCCGGCTCCTGCCTCCCAAGGAATGAAACCCCGGAAAGGCCTCGGTGGGCCGCCCGATCACCACGTGTGACGGGCGGTCCTCCGAGGGAAGCCGCCGGCGTGGGTGCCGGTGGCCGTCCAGCGCGGGACGCGCGCTACGGGGTCAGTACGATCTTTCCGGCGACGGTGCCGGACTCGGCCAGCCGCAGAGCGTCGGCGACGCGGATGAGCGGCAGCCGCACGGCGATCTGGGCGGTGACCTCACCGCGCTGGAGTGCCGCGAAGACCTTGGTGAGGTCGGCGCGCAGCCGGGACCTGAACCGGTTCTTGGCCAGGGCCCGCCCGGCCCAGACGTTGAAGAAGTAGGCGCGGCGGCCGTTGGGCAGCGCGTTCCACAGCCACACCCGGCCGAGCAGCTTGAGCACGGGGCCACTGCTTGGATCCCTGGTCGTCCCGGGTGGAGGCGCTGCCGTACGAGACGAGCGTGCCGCCGGGCGCGAGCAGGCGCCAGGAGCCGACGACGCCGCGGCCCCCGACGTGGTCGAAGACGGCGTCCACCCCGCCGGGGGCGAGCTCGCGGACGCGCGCGGCGATGTCCCCGGTGCGGTAGTCGACCGGAAGGACGCCGCGCTCCCGCAGGGCGTCGTGGTGGCGCGTGGACGCTGTGCCGATCACCTTCACGCCGGCGGCCCGCGCCAGCTGAATCAGGATCGAGCCCACGCCGCCGTTGGCGCCGTGCACCAGAATGGTCTGCCCGGCGCGGACGCGTGCCTTGCGGTGCAGCATCTGCCAGGCGGTGATGCCGTTGACCACCGCCGCGCCGACTCCTTCGGGGACCTCCGCGACACCGTTCGAGACGCACCTCGAAGACCACCGGCACTGGGCGGACGGCCACCCCGCCCCGCCCGCGGCCCTCCACCGGGCACTGACCTTCTGGACCCGGCTGCACGGCGTCCTGTCCCTGGAACTCGCCGGCCACTTCACCGGAATGGGATTCGACCCCACGCTGCTGTTCACCGCCGAACTGGACGACCTCCCGGCCCACTGACCACACCGAACCCCTGCCAGAACGGCCCGTGCACGGTTTCCACGCCCACACGATGCGCCGCTTCCGGGCCGATCCGGGCGCTTCCTGCCAGGGTGCCTCGTCCTTCTGGAGGGCGCCCGCGCTGTCTGTGTCAGATGGGCCAGGACTCCTGGTGCCAGGCGGCGTTCCAGAACATCCATTCGTAGCGGGAGGTGGTGACGAAGTGGTCCTGGGCTCGGCGGCGCTGGCGAGAGGTGGCCTCGTCCCCTGCCCGGTCGGTCAGGGCGACCACCCGGCGGACGACGCTCTGGAAGGCCTCGTCGCCGTAGGTGGCGATCCACCGCTGGTAGAGCGGATCGGGCGACGACTTGGCCAGCAGGGCCTCGCCGACACGGGCGTAGATCCAGTAGCAGGGCAGCACCGCGGCGAGGCCGTCGAGGAACGACCCGCCGTACACCGTGGCCAGCAGATAGCTCGTGTACGCGCGGGTGGTCGGGCCCACCGGCAGCTCCGCGGCCTGTGCCGGGGAGCCGCGCAGCTCGGCCATGAACTCCGCGTGCATCTCCTGCTCCGCCGCGATCGCCCCCACCGCGTCGCCCGCGAAGGCCCGTACGTCGTCCTCGGTCGGCGCCTTGGCCGCGCACAGGGCGAGCGCCCGCGCGTAGTCCCGCAGGTAGTGCGAGTCCTGCACCACGAAGTGCCGGAAGGCCTCACGCGGGAGCGTGCCGTCGACCAGCCCGGTGATGAACGGGTGGTCCAGGATCGCGCTGTAGATGGGGCCGATCGCCTCCCACAGCTCTTCGCTGTACGGGCGCGCGTGCTCGAACGTCGTCATCGAACAACTCCCTACGCCGGCATGACCCGGTCAGGTTCGAGCGGTCTGCGGCCGCGTCAGCCGCACTCTCAGCCCGGTGCGCCGGACTCCCGCGTTCTGTCCGACCCGAGATTAGCGCGTACGGCTCCCGGCTCCACCCGCTAGGGGACGATCACCAGCTTGGGGCGCTGGTCACGGATGCCCAGCAGCTCTCGGACGCGGGCGAGCGGCCAGGCGAGCTGGGTGGCGAGCGTGGCCATGGTGAGGTCGGTGTCCGCCGCCGCCAGGTCGAAGGCCTGCCGTAGGAGCACCGGGTGCTCTCCCGGGTAGCCGGTGATGGGCTCGCTGGCGAAACCCGGCTGGTCGCGGAGGGCGCCGAGACGCTGGTACGCCCGGCTGGCCGAGGAGTCGGAGAGCAGGCCGACCTCGCGGCAGCGGTAGAGCAGGGAGCTGATCGAGACCCCCCACACGTGCTTGAGCTCGGCCAGCCGGCGCAGGTCGAGGCGCCGGGGAAGCTCGAGCAGGATGCTGTCGCGCGGGGTCAGGAACTCGGCCGCGAAGGTGTCGGCCTCGCGCTCCTGCTGGACGTCGCCGGCGGCGGTGTCGCCGTGCAGGACGAGATGGCCCAGCTCGTGGGCGGCGGTGAAGCGGTAGCGATGGATGTCGTCGAAGCGGTTGGCGGTCAGCACGACGATCGGCCGGGGCAGCTGCGAGGTCGAGAAGGCGTCGACCGTGGTGGCGTCCTCGTCGGGCGGGGGAAGCACCACGACGATGCCATGGGCCTCCATGTGGCGGACGAGATGCGAGATCGGCCCGGTGCCGAGCCCCCAGTGCCGTCGCAGCTCGCGGGCGGCGGCGGCCGGGTCGCGTGGCAGCTCGACCCCGGAGTGCACCTCGCCGCCCGAGAACCCCGGAAGGTCCACGTGCGGCAGCCGTACGCGCTTCTCCAGCGCGTGGGTCAGCTCCCAGACCTGCTCGACGAACGCGACGGCCTTGGCCCGCTGGTGGACGCGGGTGGAGCGGAGGCTGCGGAAGTGCGCCATGGACCCGTCGAGCTTGGCGTGCGGCCGGCCCGACAGGAAGAACGCCAGGGGAACGCCGAGGGCGTCCGCGAGGCGGGGGATGAGGTCGGGCCGGGGATGGGTCATGCCGGTCTCGTACTGCCCCACCGCCGCCGGGGTGACGCCCACCCGTTCGGAGAGGTCCTTCTTGGTCATGCCCGCCAGCCGCCGGGCCTGGGTCAGCCGCGCCTGGTCGAAGGCGTCGGCCACCGCCTGCGGGCTCGGCCCGCCGCGCCCGGCGCCGCCGGAGGGGTCGAAGAGACGAATCTGGCCGCCGTCGCTCCTGCGGCTCTTACGGTCGCTCATCGGCGTCGGCGATCGGCTGGTCGTCGGTGGTCTCGCTGTTCACGGGGAAGATCATCGCATTCTGGCGCTCGACCACGGGGCGGCGCACCAGGGTGAGGTCGGGCTCTGCGCCGCGGTCGAAGCGCGCGGCCACGTCGGGCTCGGTCGCCGGGAGGCCCTGCGACACCCACGGCAGGGCGGTGAGCAGGGGGATCTGCTCGCAGTGGAGCCACTGGATCCGGCCCATGTCGTCGATCAGCTCGGCCTCTCCCCAGTAGAGCTTCAACAGGCTGGCCTGCGCGTTCGCGGCGTAGGCGACGGGGATGAGCCGCGTGTCGCCCGGGAGCCGCGCGAGGAGGGGCCGCGCGGCGGACAGCTCGGCGAGCTGGGCCTCCTCGTCGTCGCCGGCGAGGGCGAGATCGAGCACTTCCTGGTGGTAGGTGGTCTTGGGGCCGAAGCGGGTGAAGAGCTCGCGTACGAGCGCGGAGACGCGCCCGTCGCTGACCCGCGCCTCGCTGATCGGAGTCGTGTCGTCCTCGGCGTAGCGGAAGGGCAGGAGCAGGTTGCCGTTGAGCACGACGAGGTGGTGGGGCGAGCCGTACGGCCGGACGACCTGGAACCCCGGGTCGTTCTTGAAGCCGTCGACGAGCGCCTCGTAGCGTCGCGCCATGAGGGTGGACCCGTAGGCGTACCGTTTGTCGCTTCTGGAGGACTTCTGGGCATCCTGGGCGTTCCCGGCGGCCTCCAGGAGGGACGCGGCGAGCTGCCCCCGCACGGACGCGGCGCGCTCCCCGAACCGCTCGGCCGCCCAGCTCGAAATCTGTGGCTCCTCGTGCATTGGTGACCTCCCGTACGCGGCGCCCTGACCTCAGGTGATCGATGCTGCCACTTCAGTTCTCCGCACGATACTCCCGCGAGCACTCCAGTTGATGTTGGGACTCGCCGGAAACCGCCGAAAACGTCAGGCGGGCGCGTGGCGGAGTGCGGCGGCGGGCTCGGGGAGGGGGAGGCCGCGCCGCGCCCACAGCTCGCGCATCCGGTCGGGGTAGTCGGTGACGATGCCGCCGACGCCGAGGTCGATCATCCGCGACGCCTCCTCGGGGTCGTTGACCGTCCACACCGCGACAGGAAGCCGGGCCTTCGCCGCCTGGGCCATCAGCTCCTCGTCGACCAGCACCAGGTCGGGGGACAGGGTGGTGGCCCCGATCGAGGCGGCCGCCGCGGCGATGTCCCCGCCGAAGTCCCCCTTGTGGTCGAGGCCGAGCCACTCGGGCTGGAGCGTCGCCTTCTCGACCAGGGCGTAGCGCGTGGCCACGAGATCTCTGGCGATGCGCAGGATGCGCCAGTCGAAGCTGAGGATCGCCGCGCCGTCCAACCGGTTGTGCCGGTCGAGCTCGGCCACGACCAGCTCGGTCAGCCGCCGCGGATCAACAGACAGGTCGGGCCGGGTCGGGTCGGACTTCAGCTCGACGTTCAGCCGCACGCCGTCGGCGCCGTACGCGCCCACCAGGCCGAGCACCGCGCCGAGCGTGGGCACGCGCGTGCCGGGGATCGAGACCTGGGTGCGGACGAATCGGTCGGTCTTGCTCTTCGGGTGGCGCACGCCGACGTCGAGGGTGCGCAGCTGGGCGAGGGACAGGGAACGGATGGGCTTGCCGACGTAGGGGAACGCGGGGTCCCCGGGCGTCGCGGGGACGGTGTCCGCGCTGGTGACGGCCGACACGGTCAGGTCGTGGGTGAGCACGAGCTGCCCGTCGGCGGTCAGCGCGACGTCGAACTCGATCGCGTGGACGCCGAGCTCCAGCGTGTAGGCCATGCCCGGGAGGGTGTTCTCCGGGCGTAGACCCCGCGCCCCCCGGTGGCCGTGTATCTCCACCTGCACAATGGCGCACCCTATCGTTCGCGTGCCTCGGCCATGTTCAGGCGGGGCCGCGCGGGTCCCTCCGTGCCGATGCCCATCTCAGCCGGTGTCCGGATCGTTCGGTTAACGGAGGCGATGAGCAAGGGCCTGCCGGTCGTCAGCTTCGACTGCCCACGCGCTCCTCGCGGACCTCTCGGCCGGGCCCGCGCGACACCGGTGAGAGACGCCTCAGATCAGGGGACGCAGGGAAAGGGTCTGGGTGCGGCCGGGGCCGACGCCGATGGCGGAGATGGGCGCCCCGCTCAGCTCCTCCAGTGCCCTCACGTAGTCCTGGGCGTTCTTCGGCAGGTCGTCGAAGGACTTCGCCTCGGTGATGTCCTCCTGCCAGCCGGGCAGTTCCTCGTAGACCGGCTTGGCGTGGTGGAAGTCGGTCTGGGTCATCGGGATCTCGTCGTGGCGCACCCCGTCGACCTCGTACGCCACGCAGACCGGGATCCGCTCCAGGCCGGACAGCACGTCGAGCTTGGTGAGGAAGAAGTCGGTCACGCCGTTGATCCGGGTGGCGTACCTGGCGATGATCGCGTCGAACCACCCGCAGCGGCGGTTGCGGCCCGTCGTCACGCCGTACTCGCCGCCGGTCGTGCGCAGCCAGTCGCCCATGTCGTCGGTGAGCTCGGTCGGGAACGGGCCCGAGCCGACGCGCGTGGTGTACGCCTTCAGGATGCCGATCACCCGGGTGAGCCGGGTCGGCGGGATGCCCGATCCGATGCACGCGCCGCCCGACGTCGGCGAGGAGGACGTCACGAAGGGGTAGGTGCCGTGGTCGATGTCGAGCAGGTTGCCCTGGCCGCCCTCCAGCAGCACGACCTTGTGGTCGTCCAGCGCCTTGTTCAGGATCAGGGAGGTGTCGGCGATGTGCGGCTTGAGCCGCTCGGCGTACCCGAGGTACTCCTCGAGGACCTTCGCGGGGTCGATGCCCCTGCGGTTGTAGACCTTGGTCAGCACCTGGTTCTTCTCGTTCAGCGCGACCTCGATCTTCTTGCCGAGGATGCCAGGGTCGAGCAGGTCCTGCACCCGCACGCCCATGCGCGCGATCTTGTCACCGTACGCGGGGCCGATGCCGCGTCCCGTGGTGCCGATGCGGGCCTTGCCGAGGTAGCGCTCGGTGACCTTGTCCAGCGCCTTGTGGTGGGGCATGATCAAATGCGCGCTGGCCGAGATCAGCAGCCGGTCGCACGAGATGCCGCGCTCCTTCAGCCCGTCGATCTCCGCCAGCAGCACTCCGGGGTCGATCACGACGCCGTTGCCGATCACGGGGACGACGTCCGGCGACAGCACGCCGGTCGGCAGCAGGTGCAGCGCGTATTTCTGGTCGCCGATGACGACGGTGTGACCCGCGTTGTTACCGCCCTGGTAGCGGACGACATAGTCGACCTGCCCGCCCAGAAGGTCGGTGGCCTTACCCTTGCCCTCATCGCCCCACTGGGCGCCCACGAGAACGACAGCCGGCATGGTTAACTCCCGCGCACCAAAAACGAAACCCCTGGCGCAAGCGCGACAGGGGCTCTTGCGTTGAGAGACTACCCGAGCAGGCTGATGCCGCCCAAGCGCGGCTTACTGGGAACTGAGGAGCTTTACCGCTTCTGGGCTGCTTTCACGGAGGAACTGGGTGCATCTCTCGGCCTCGTCCTTCTCGCCGATCGCCTGGGCGGCCCGGCCGAGCGCGTTGAGGCAGCGGAGGAACCCCCTGTTGGGCTCGTGCTCCCAGGGGATGGGGCCGTGACCCTTCCAGCCCGCGCGTCGCAGCTGGTCAAGGCCTCGATGATAGCCGGTGCGGGCGAAGGCGTAGGAGGTCACCGCGTGCCCGGCGGCGAAGTATTCGTCGGCGAGCGCCGCCCAGGCCGCCGTGTAGGCGGGGAAGCGCGCGGCGACGTCACTGGCCTTGGCGCCGGATTCCAGGGCCTCTCGGGCCTCCGGGCTGTCCGGGAGCTGGGTGGGCGGTGGCCCGGCGAGAAGGTTCTCGTGCGTTTCCATGAGCACAGTCTTACCTGTGTTCCGCCTGTCTGGTCATACTCCCTTCTGCGATACGTGGGGAAAGCCGAAAATTGTCCGATACGGTGACCCGGTTGCGTGTCGAACAGAGGAGCAGAGGACGTGACCCTCTCAGCGTCCCGGCGCGTCGCCGTGACACTGGCCGGACTGCTGGGGCTGGTGACGGCCTGTGGCGGAGAAGCCCGCCGGAACCCCCCGGACCCCCCGGACGCCGCCAAGACGGTGGTGTCCCTGACCTTCGACGACGCCTGGGCCACCCAGGCGGTCGCGGCCGATCTTCTGCGCAAGCACCATCTGATTGGCACGTTCTACATCAACAGCGACTTCCTCGGCCGGCCGAAGCGGCTCACGAAGGCGCAGGTGGACGGGCTGGCCGCCTCGGGCAACGAGATCGGCGGCCACACCCTCACCCACCCCCGTCTGCCCACTCTCTCGAAGGCCGTGAAGCGCCGGGAGATCTGCGACGACCGGCGCGCCCTGCTGGCCATGGGCTACAAGCCACGCTCCTTCGCCTACCCGTACGGCATGTTCGACGCCGCGACCGTCGCCATCGTGCGGGGCTGCGGCTACAGCAGCGCGCGGAGGTCGGGCGGCATCGCCCCGCCGAACGTTCCCTGCCCGCGGTGCGCCCGGGTCGAGGACGTGAGGACGATGGACGCCTACCACCTGCGCACGCTTCCCGCGGTACGGCGGTCGGTGACGCTCGACGATCTCAAGTCGTACGTGCTCCAGGCGGAGAAGCAGGGGGGCGGGCTGGTGACCTACCAGTTCCACAACGTCTGTGACACATGTGACGAGTTCGGCGTACGACCTCGGGTGCTCGACGACTTCCTGGGCTGGGTGGCGGGCAGCGGGGTCTCGGTCCGCCTGCTCGGCGACATCGTCGGCGGAGACCTCCGCCCCGCCCCCTAGGCGTCGCTCAGCGCAGGCGTCTGAGCAGGGCCTTCGGGCCTCCCTGGCGCGGAATCCCCGCCTCGGGGGCCGTGGCCTGGCCGTCCAGGCCGGCGAGCCGGCCTGCGAGACGGGCGTTCTCCGCCCGCAGCCTGGCCACCTCCAGCTTGAGGGCCGGGTCCTCGCTCTTGCCGCGCTTCGGAGGCTCGGCCTCGGCCGCCGGGAGGAAGCCCATGGTCCTGCCGTCCAGCCAGTGCGTGCCGTACACGTCGTGGACCGCGGCGTCCAGGGGCTCTCCCTCGGCGCGCACCAGCGAGGCCCTGGCGAAGGCGCCGGTGTGTTCGAGGCGGGCGGTGATGACCTCCTCCGCCTCGTCGAGGGCGATGTTGACCAGCCCGTGCCCGTGCTCGACCGCCTGCTCCACCACCCGCCGCAGCGTCTCCCGGCCCGGCACCCACCCCGCGGGGCAGAGCATGCGGAACGACGAGGGCGCCGCCGTGGCCGGCACGCTCTCGGCGTACCGGACCCGGGGGTCGCCGCGATAGAGCCCCCGAAGGAGCAGCAGGTCGAGATCGGGGGTGTCCAGCGGGTTGCGTCTGTCCTCCTGGACCGTGCCCCACGGCCCCACGAGCGTGATCGCGATGTCGTTCAGCGTGCTGGCGAGGAAGCCGTCCACCGTCGCCCGGGTGTCCTCGTACGCCCTGGCCTGGACGACCACCTCGGCGTAGGGCACCAGCCACTGGCGGCGCGGGTGGGTGCGCAGCCACCGCATGTGCGGGATGTGGTCGGGGACGAAGACCTGGTTGTACCGCCTGACCTGCTCCCCGTCGCGCATCATCATCGAGGTGCCGAGGTGGCGGCTGCGGGCCTCGGGCGCGAGCACGAACGCCGCGCCCGCCTGGGCGAGCCGGTAGCCCAGCTCGGTGTCCTCGCCGAGGACGAGCCCGGTGTCCAGCGGCCCGGCCTCGCGCAGCAGCCGGGCGTTCACCGACGCCGCGTTGGTCACGTGGACGCGGTACGCCGAGTCGCCGGCCGTGCGAAGGCCGTCGGTGCGCTCGGCCAGGTCGACGATCCAGCTGTGCGGCTCGCTCGCCGCCTCGTCGAAGAGCTTCTCCGTGGCGCCCGCCGAGACCGCCGCGTGCACGGCGGCGGGGGTCGGGGTGCCCGGCCGGTGGGCGACGTACCGCACGTAGCCCATCACCACGAGGTATCCGGCGAGGTGGTGCCAGCGCATGTGCGCCTCGACCTCGTCGTGGAAGGTGACCATGTCGGCGTCCAGCCAGTGGACGACGTCGCCCCCGGCCACCGCGAGCCCGGCGTTGCGGGCGTTGGACCGCCCGCGCGAGCCCGGTTCCGTGGTGATCAACCGGGTGTTGCCGGGGACGATCTCGGGGAGGCGGAGGGCGGGAACGGTCCCGTCGTCGACGACCACGACCTCCATCAGGTGCCGAGGGTAGCTCTGGGCCGCGAGGGCGGCGAGGGTCAGGTCGAGCTTGTCCTGGTGGCCGTAGGCCGCGATCACCACGCTGACCGACAGCCGGGGCCGCCAGGTCCCGAGCGCGGGCGGGTTGAGCACCCCGTAGTCGTTGTGCCGGATCCTCGGCTGGGCCGGCGCCCCTGTGCTGGCCGGTGTCCCGTGCTCGGTCGGCTGTGTCACTGTTCCAACTCCATCAATCCGCTGGGCCGAAATCCCCGCCACTGGTCCTTGGCCCTGGCGAGGAAGTACCCGACCGGCTCCTGCCAGGTGTGCATGCCTCTCGCCGCCCTGCGCGCGACGAAACCCAGGCCGTGCGTCCGATATATGGCGCCACCTGCTCTGAGCAGGTCCTGGAAGAACTGGACGTCGACCGAGCGCGCCACCGGCCTGAAGCCGCCGAGGGACTCGAAGGCCGAACGCGACACGACGAACGTGCCGCCCGCCACGTGGTTCGACATCGTCTCGCTGGTCCAGTCGCGGCGGATGGTCACGTCGATCTTCTGCAGGTAGAAGAACTCGGAGGCCGCGCCCACCAGTTCGGCCCCCGAGTACGACTGGGCGAGCATCATGTCGGCCAGGTGGTCGGGGCCGTACCAGTCGTCGTCGTCCCACTTGCTGAGGAACGAGCCGGTCGCGCGCTCCGCCGCCTGGTTGAGCACGATGCCGAACGGCAGCCGCGCGTCCGCCTCCACGACCGTGACCGGGCGGTCGAAGGCCTCGATCGCACGCACGATGTCGGGAGCGGCGGCGGACACCCCGTGCAGCGTGAGCACGACCTCCAGGTCCACGCCGCGCTGCCGGGCGATCTGGGCCAGCGCGAAGGGAACCAGGTCGCTCCGGCGGGTGCACATGATGACCGAGATCGTGGGCTTCGCCGGGAGGGCGATGCCGGCCCGCCCGGCGAGCGAGCGCCACCGGGCCATGGTCCCGTGAGTCGCCAATGCCAGCCGGCGCAGCCGTACGCTGTGCTCCTCCCGGCGCAGGGCGTCTGCCAGATCGTGCTCGGTCGCGTCGCTCAGCCGCGCCGCCAGCTCAGGGCCGAGCGCCCGCGCCGCCCAGACGGGAGGCGGGCTGGACAGCAGGGGTACCCCCGCCGCGGCGAGGCCCGCCACGGCGCGGACGGCGGCGATCGGCCCGGTGTGGGCGGGCCGCCAGTCGACGCGGACCCCGCGAAGGCGCCGCAGCCGGGCGGCGTCGGCGTCGGTCACGCCCCCGGACGCGGCCAGGCGTACGAGCGTCTTGCCCTCGGCGCGGACCTCCCAGCGGCCGTCGTGCTGGGCGAGATCGGCCACCGCGCCCGCGGGGGACTTCAGGAAGCCGCGCGGGTTGACCGACCGCTCGTCGACGGGAGGCACGGCGTCCGGTTCGAACGCCGCCTCCCGCAGCGCCTCGTACCCGCCGGTGGAGCCGAAGCGCTCCCAGGTGGCGTCCGCCGGCCGGTCCACGGCGGGGACCCGGCCGTCGATCCAGCCCTCCCCGGCCGCGGCCGGTACGGCCCGGATCGCCAGGTCGGCGGTGGGCACGTCGGAGCGGTCGGGGGCGGGGCCACGCCCGTCCGCGAAGGTCACGTTGGGGTCGCCGGGCCGCCAGCCCGCGAGCCCGGGACCGGCCAGTCCGGCCATGGGCAGCGCGTACCCGTTCAGTTGGTGGCCGCCGAAGCTCCTGGCCACGGCCGCCGCGACCTCTCCGGCGGGCTGCGGGTGGGAGAAGCGCGCCTTGACCCGCCAGCCCGTGCGGCCGTACCGGCTGACGCCCACGTCGCGCAGGAAGCGCCGGCCGAGGCCCGGCGACAGCGGGACGCCCGGGGCGTCGCACCACGGCGGCGCGTCCACGACGATCACGCCGACCATGAGCGCCGCCGGGAGCGCCGCGCTGAGCGTGACCGCCCGGCGCAGGTCGGTGGGGGTCCCGGCGACCACCACGACGGCCGACGGGTCGGACATCGCCCACGGCTCGGGGCCCATGCTGTCCATGTCCGCCGCCTCGAACGCCACGCCGGGGAGCAGGCCGTCGAGATCGCCGGCGTCCACTCCGGCGACGGCCACGGCGACCTTCCCGCCCGCCTTGCTCAGCTCGGCCGTCATCCCGGCCGACACGAGCGCGGCCGTCATCCCTGCCTCCCCTCGGCGGGCCGGGTCCGGACGGGTCGGCACCTCATCCGGCGTTCCGCCTGAGCACCATCGCGCCCTTCTCGGCGGGGTGGGCCGTGCCGGCCAGCTCGGGATACTCCCTGAGCCAGCGGTCGGCCACCTCGCGCTCGGCCGGGCGGTTCGTGTCGTCCAGGACGATCCACGCGTCGGCGGCGCAGCGCGGCAGCAGCACGGGCACCGCCGGGTAGCGCACCAGCGGGGCGGCGGCCCCCGGGGGCCCGTCCACGAAGAGGAGCCCGATGCCGCTCAGATCCTCCACGGCCCGGGGGTCGTACCAGGGAATGGACTCGGCGCTCCAGGAGGTGAGCGGCGCGTGGCGGATCTCGACGGTGTCCTGCAGCCCGTGGGCGAGGACGAGGTCCCGCGACGCCTCGGCGAACCGCTCGTCGTGCTCCAGCGCGACGACCCGCCCGCCCCCGAAACGCTGCACCGCGTAGCCGAGCCAGACGCTGGAGGAACCGCTGCCGCACTCGACGACGATCTTGGCACGATCCACCGCGATCCGCTCGATGAGCAGGCGAAGGACGTCGGGAGAGGCCGCCCAGCCGCGAAGCGGGGGAAGCGGGGCGCGGGGCTGGAGCAGCGCCCTGATGTCGATGAGCGCTTCGAGCTGCGAGTAGTTCTGGCGCGCCGACTTCTCCAGGTCCGCCTGGCCGTCGCGGACCGCGCCGCCGAGGACGTCCAGCCGCTCGGCGACGTCGCGTACGGCCTGGAGGGCGGTGCCGGTGAGGCCGGTCAGCTGCTCGTGGTCGTGGCGGAGCTTGCGCAGGTCGTCGAGGTCGTCGGCGCTCTGCCGGACGGTGGCGTCGACCCGGGAGACGGCGCTCGCGAGCTGCGCGAGCCGGTCCGTCTGCGTGGTGAGCTCCATCCGGTCCTCGCCGAGCGCCGAGAGCAGGACGCGCGCCTGGTGGCGGCCGGCGTCCTCAAGGCGGCCGGGCAGCCCGTCGAGCGTGGTCGCGAGCTGGGCGAGGGTCTGCTCGGTCCTGGCGAGCGCGGCATCCTGGCGCTTGGTCCGCGCGTCGATTCGCAGCGCCTTGCCGTCGGTCCTGCGCCCGCCCACGAGGATCACGGCCGCCGCGGCCAGGATCGCGATGGAGAGGGCGATCTGGACGGCCGAGGCCGGTCCCACGATTCCCGCAGCGGACAGCAGCACCAGTGTGATCATCGCGAGGCCCGCGAAGGCAGCGCTGACGATCAGCAGTAGGCGTGGGGGTAATGTCCGCATTCTTACCCTTTCTGGACGTATTCGGGCAGGCAGGGGGTTCCAGAGTATGTACTGGTCAGACGAGGGGCTCCCAGCTCAGGCGGGAGCTGTACTCGCCGTGCCAGCGAGCGAGCATGCTCGCCCACTGGAGTACGTACAGCGGCCCTGACCAGCGGGTCTGCCGCGCACGCAGCTCGGCGTCGGTCAGCGTCGCCAGCAGGCGGGGGCCGAGCAGCGCACGCACCTCAGGGCTCTGGGCGATGCTCTCCGCCAGCGAGGCCAGCGCGGCCGGGCTGGTCTTGCGCTGAGGGCCGGGCTCGGGCCGGTCGCCGGGATCGTTGGTCGAGGGCAGCGAGGCCACCTCAGGCGCCCCGTGACCGAGCATCGCCCGGTAGTACGCGTGCCCCTCACGGGCACTGAGCGGCACCCGGAGGGCACTGGTGATCACATCGGGGTCGGCGAACGGCAGCCAGACCTCCGCCTCGGGCCCCAGCAGCCAGCTCGGCGAGCTGAAGATCCCCCGGTACCGGGTGAGGAGCCTGGCGAGGACCGGCATCGCGTGATGCCCCTCGGCCGGCTTGGTCACCCGGTCGAACGCCGAGAGGCTGAGGTCGGCGAGCGCCTCGCCCGCGCCCGGCGCCCAGACCTCCGGCTGCCGGGGGAAGTGCGTCGACAGGGCCTTCCAGGTGATCGTGCGCGCCCGCTCCGGGCTGGTGGCCCGCGCCACCTCGGGATGGTCGGCGCGGGTCCTCAGCAGCCCGTCCCCGAGGCAGCCGTCGATCAGCGGCGCCCGCAGGCGGTGCACCGCCCGGGCGTACGGCATGGCCCAGCCGTGGTGCAGGGTCTGGTACTGGGTGCGGCGCCACACCTGCCGGTGCTCTTCCAACCAGGCCTCGGGACCCGGCTTGACCACGTGGTGCGGCACGCCCAGGGCCGCCGCGACGGTCGCGGCGTGGGTGACGTCCAGGTCGAGGCCGTCGTCGGTGCTGGTGGTCCACGCCTCGATCTGGCTCCCGGGACGGCGTACGGCCAGGGCGGCGAGCAGCCGGGAGTCCCAGCCGCCGCTGAGCCCGATCGCCACCGGCCCCGCGCGGTGCGGGATCCGATCGGCGAGCAGGTCGACCATCTCCTCGGGCGCGGGCGGCTTGTCCGGTTCGGCGGCGAGCCAGGCGGGCTCGAACCGCTCCCGCCGCAGCCGCTCCGGCCTCCCGCCGGTCGCGCGCCAGGCGGTGGCGGGCTCCAGGTGCCTGATCTCGGAGAACGGCGTCTCGTCCCCGATTTGCGTCGTCATCACCAGCAGGTTCGCCCATGCCGACCAGTCCACGTGGAGGGGGCCGTCGTCCAACTGGACGAGGGGGTCGATGCGGGCGGAGAAGTAGAGGGCGTCCCCGAGTGGACGGATGTTCAGCTCGTTCAGGCCGAGGGCGTCGGTGTGCAGAACGGCGCCTTGGTGGTCGACGACCAGCCCGGCGGCCAGGCGGCGCTCGGCGGCGTCCTGCCAGGAGTGCGGCTGGGGCGGACCGCCCGCCGCGGGCCACCACAGGTAGCCGGAGCGCGACCCCGCGGACCAGTTTTCCGGTTCGCCCGTCGACCAGAGGGCGGCCAGAGGGGAACGGTGCACCTCGTCGAGCCCTCGCGGCGAGGCCGACAGCAGCCGCTCCGCCACGCGTGCATCCCACTTTCCGATGGCACCGCACACATATGGTCGCGCTCGGTAGGAGATGGACATTTAGCTCATGCTAACGACGTATTTGTTACTCCAGCCGCGTAATCATCTCTTTGTACGCATATTCTCAGGAAATTCACATGGAACGGGCAGGCCCTGCGGCCAGCCCGTTCCCTGCAAATCAGGACATCTTCCACAATCTCGGTCTACGTCGAGTCAGATGTCCGAGTCGGCGGCGTTCTCCTGGGCTCAGGAGATCTTCGTGCCGGCGGACAGAAGGTCCTCGCAGGCCCGGGTGACGCGGGCCGCCATGCCGGTCTCGGCCGACTTGCCCCACGCACGCGGGTCGTACTCCTTCTTGTTGCCCACGTCGCCGTCGACCTTCAGCACGCCGTCGTACTTGCGGAACATGTGGTCGGCGACCGGGCGGGTGAAGGCGTACTGCGTGTCGGTGTCGATGTTCATCTTCACCACGCCGTAGGAGATCGCCTCGCGGATCTCGTCGAGCGAGGAGCCGGAGCCGCCGTGGAAGACCAGGTAGAAGGGCTTCTCCTTGCCGTACTTGGCGGCGACGGCGTCCTGGATCTCCTTCAGCACGCTCGGGCGGAGCTTGACGTGACCCGGCTTGTAGACGCCGTGCACGTTGCCGAAGGTGGCGGCCAGCAGGTAGCGGCCACGCTCGCCGAGGCCGAGTGCCTCGGCGGTCGCGAGCGCGTCCTCCGGGGTGCTGTAGAGCTTCTCGTTCATCTCGCCGACGACGCCGTCCTCCTCGCCGCCGACGACGCCGATCTCGACCTCCAGCACCACGTGGGCCTCACGGGCCTTCTCGAGGAGCTCGCGGGCGATCTGGAGGTTCTCGTCGAGCGGGCAGGCGGAGCCGTCCCACATGTGCGACTGGAACAGCGGGTCCTTGCCCGAGGCCACGCGCTGCCGCGAGATCTCCAGCAGCGGGCGCACGAAGCCGTCGAGCTTGTCCTTCGGGCAGTGGTCGGTGTGCAGCGCGATGTTGACGGGGTACTTGTCCGCGACGACGCGGGCGTACTCCGCCAGCGCGACGGCGCCGGTCACCATGTCCTTCACGGACGTGCCGGACAGGTATTCGGCGCCGCCGGTCGAGACCTGGACGATGCCGTCGCTCTCGGCCTCGGCGAAACCGCGGAGCGTGGCGTTCAACGTCTGCGAGGAGGTCACGTTGATCGCCGGGTATGCGAAACCATTGGCCTTGGCCCGGTCGAGCATGTCGGCGTAGACCTCTGGGGTCGCGATAGGCATCGGAAGTCATCTCCCTGAAAGGAACGGATGGCTGGCACGGGGCTCGGTCTTCCCCGGGGGCAAGTATTGCGAAGGAGCGGCGGGCGAGGAAGCAGGAGCCGGGCTCGTGTTCACCAACGGGTGTGCGTGTCCGGCCGGCCCGCCAGGTCACCCTCATGACTAGACATACCTGGTCCTACCCGTCCAGCGCGCCTCACCCGCCGGTCGGGGGTACCCTCATCCGTGATGGACCTCACAAATCTTCTGGACGCCCAATGGTGGATCGTCACCTTCGGGCTCATCGGCATCCTCGCGATCATCTTCGCGGAGACCGGGCTGCTCATCGGGTTCTTCCTGCCGGGTGACTCGCTCCTGGTCGTCGCCGGGATGGGAGCCTCCGCGGCGGTCGCGTCCTCGGTCGGCCTCGACTCGCCGTTCCCCCTGGGCGTTCTCCTCGTCGCCGCCCCCATCTGCGCCATCGCCGGCGCCCAGCTAGGGCACCTCATCGGCGCGAAGTCCGGCCCCCGGCTCTTCTCCAGGCCCGAGTCCCGGCTGTTCAAGCGTGAGTACGTCGAGAAGGCCGAGCACTACTTCCAGAAGTTCGGCCCGTCCAAGGCCGTGGTGCTCGCGAGGTTCATCCCGATCGTGCGCACCTTCCTCAACCCGGTCGCCGGCATGCTCGGCATGCCCGCTCCGAAGTTCTTCGTGTGGAACGTCGTCGGCGGCATCCTGTGGACCGAGTCGATGCTCCTCGTCGGCTACTTCGCCGGCAGCGCCATCCCGAACGTCGACCGCTACATCCTCCCCGGCGCCGTGTTGATCATCCTCCTCTCGGTCATCCCGATCGTGCGTGAGGTGCTGAAGAGCCGCAAGGAGTCGAGGGACGGAGCGGACGGGCCGCGCGGCCGGCACCACCGCGACTCGGCCTCCCCGCTGTAGCGCGTCGGGCCCGATTCGGCCGTCCAGCTATAAGAGTCCTGTTCGGAGCGGCGTTGGTGCTCGCACGCACGCGCTACCCTCCAGTATGTGGGACGCCATCGGTCTGACCCCATGGGAATCGCCCGCCTGCTTCTCGTAGGCTTGGCGATCCTCGTGGTGCTGGCTCTCATCGTGGTCGGAGTGCTGTCCCTGATGGGGTCGCTGAAGTCCGACGACCAGGGCACCGCGCCGCCCGGCACGGGCGCCACCGGTCAGGTGTCGCGGATGAGCCCGGCGTCCTCGCCCTCGGTCGACCAGACCTCGGCCGACGCCGAGATCCCCACCCTTCTCGTCGAGTGCCGAGCCGACCGGTGCCCCCTGTTCGTCCGCGTCACCGGCGGCGACGTGGTCGAGGACCGCGAGCTGAGCCGTGGCCAGCAGGCGGTGTACTCCCAGCCGAACCTCGACGTGGTCCTCGACGACGCCTCCACGGTGTACGTCGAGGTGAACGGCGAGGCGCGCTCCCCTGGCAAGCCAGGGGAGCGGCAGAGCTTCAAGGTCAGTCGAGGCCCAGGTCAGTGAGGGTGTAGGCGGTGCGGTAGGGCAGGCCGGTCTCCTCGATCTTCGCCGCCGCGCCCCGATCCACGATCGTCGCCACGCCGACGACCTCGGCTCCCGCCTCCCGCAGCGCCTCGACCGCCGTGAGCACCGACCCGCCCGTGGTAGAGGTGTCCTCCACGGCCAGCACGCGGCGGCCCGTGACGTCGGGCCCCTCGATGCGGCGTTGCAGACCGTGGGCCTTGCCCTCCTTGCGGACGACGAACGCGTCCAGATGGCGCCCGCGTCCCGAGGCGGCGTGAAGCATGGCGGCGGCCAGGGGGTCGGCGCCCAGGGTCAGCCCGCCCACGGCGTCGTAGTCGAGGTCCTCGGTGAGGTCGAGCATCACCCGGCCGACCAGCGGGGCGGCGGTGCCGTCGAGCGTGATCCGCCTCAGGTCCACGTACCAGTCGGCCTCGCGGCCCGAGGAGAGCACGACCCGGCCGTGCACCACCCCCTTGTTCTTGATCTCGTCCAGCAGATTCGCACGGTCGCTCATGGGGCCAGCCTAGAGAGGGGGGATTCGGATGGACCGCTGGGCTACTCGTTTATCACCGCAGGTCGGTTATAGGGGACAAACTGGTACGGTTCGCGTGAACGTTCCTAGATATGGTCAGGCGCGGGCCGAATCGCCGGGATTCACCCTCGCACGATCAGTGGCTTCATTACCCTGAGATAGGGCCGGGCTTCGGCTGCCACCGGGCTTGGGCCATGTAGGAAAGGGCGGTGTCGCGTGGATCGCTGCGCGCTGTTCGTGGACGCTGGCTATCTGCTGGCGGACGGCGCGATGGCCGTGCATGGGACCCGCCATCGCGAGGCCGTCGCCTGGGACTACCCCGGCCTGCTGCAACTTCTCTCCACCCTCTCGCGGGAGCGCACCGACCTCCCGCTCCTTCGCTGCTACTGGTACGAGGCCACCGTCGAGGGCAGGCGCACCCCCGAGCACGACGCGCTGGCCGACATTCCCGGCCTCAAGCTCCGCCTGGCGCGCATCAGGCCCGGCCGCAGGGAAGGCGTGGACGCCCAGGTCCACCGCGACCTGATGACCCTGGCCCGCAACAACGCCATCTGCGACGCCGTGGTGGTGAGCGGCGACGAGGATCTCGCCCAGGTGGTGAGCGACGCCCAGGATCTCGGCATCCGGGTCACCGTCATCCACATCGCGGCCGACGGGAGCTGGGCGGTGTCCCGCACCCTCCAGCAGGAGTGCGACGACCTGATCGAGATCGGCAGCGGCCACCTGCGGCCGTACGTCAACCTGGTGACCGGCAACGTCACGGGCGGCGCAGACATGTCCGGCAACGGGCAGCATCTCCCGCAGCCGGTGAGCAACGGCCGGCCCAGGGACAACGGGCACGCCCAGAGCAACGGCCACCAGCCTTCCTCCTCCGGTTCCACGCAGGCCGGCTCCCCGGCGTCCTCGTCCTCCCACGGGTCGTCCTCCCACGGGTCGTCCTCCCACGGGTCGGGCTCCCACGGATCGTCCTCCCACGGATCGTCCTCCCACGGGTCCGGTTCCCACGGGTCGTCCTCCCACGGGTCCGGCGCCTTCGGCACCGGCTCCCACAGCTCGGGTTCCCACGGGTCTGGTTCCCACGGGCTCTCTCAGGGGGCCGGCTCCACGGGGTCCGCGTCCTTCGAGCAGGGCTCCCACGGGTCGTCCTCCCCCGAGGAGGAGTCACCACCGCAGGCCGCGCAGGGGTCCGGCGCCCACGGGTCCGGCCCGCTGGAGCCGAGCGCCCCTGCCACCGGCTCCTGGACCGCCATCGGCTCGCACGGCTCACAGGGCTCGGGCGCGAGCTCCCAAGGCTCCGGCACCGGTTCGCATGGGTCCGGCTCGTACGGGTCGGGGTCCCATTCGGGCTCCCACGGCTCTCAGGGGTCGAGCTCTCAGGGAGTGAGTTCTCAGGGAGTGAGTTCTCAGGGGGGAGTGAGCTCCTACGGGCCCGGTTCGCATGGGTCGGGCACCCGCGGCACGGGATCCCACGGCGCCGGTTCCCCGCCGCCAAGCCCGCCGCGCCCCTCCCAGCCGGCGCTGCCCGCCGCCTACTCCAGCTACGCCGCCGAGCCGCAGCAGCCCTCCCAGCCCCCGCCGCAGCCGCCTCCCCAGGCACCGCCCTCCCCGCCCATGGCGGCGCCCGTCCCACCACAGCCACCGGCCGTGCCCAGCCAGTACAACATGGGCTCCTCCGGCACGCCCCCGACGTATCCCGGCCCCCAACTGGGGCCCTACACAGGCCCGCAACCGGCTCCCGTTCCCTCGCACACCACGCCGGGCACCACGACCCTGGCCGACGCGGTGAAGGCCGCCCACAAGGAGGGGCACGACTTCGGCGAGTCGGTCGCCAGGGACGCCCCGGCCCTCTGGCTGGAGGCCGTGCTCGCCAGAAAGCCGCGCATGCCGTCCGATCTCGAGGCGCGGTTGCTCCAGGGTTCGTCGCTCCCGATCGACTTCCTCCTGCACGACGAGGTACGCCACGCGCTTCGCCGGGGCTTCTGGGACGCCCTGGAACGCGCCCGGCGCTAACGTTGTGCCATGCGGGCGCGTTCAGACCTTGAGCCGGTTCTCCGCGCCCACCGGGCCGGCTATCCGAAGGCCAAGCTCGGGCCCGTGCGCCGGGCGTACGAGGCCGCCGAGCTGGCCCACCGCGGCCAGTCGCGCAAGTCGGGCGAGCCCTACATCATCCATCCGATCGAGGTCACGCTCATCCTGGCCGAGCTCGGCATGGACACCGCGACGCTCCAGGCGGCGCTCCTGCACGACACGATCGAGGACACCTCCTACACGCTCGACGAGCTGAGGTCGGACTTCGGCGACGAGATCGCCGTCCTGGTCGACGGGGTGACCAAGCTCGACGGCTCCAAGTGGGGTGAGCGCGCGGAGGCGGAGACGTTCCGCAAGATGGTCCTGGCCGCCGCCGCCGACCTGCGGGTGCTGCTCATCAAGCTCGCCGACAGGCTGCACAACCTGCGCACGCTCGGCTTCCAGCCCGCGCACAAGCAGCAGCGCATCGCCCGCCAGTCCCAGGAGCTCCTGATCCCTTTCGCCGAGCGGCTCGGCATGTACGAGCTCAAGCGCGAGATGGACGACCTCTGCTTCTCGGTGTTACAGCCGGAGGCCCACACGGCCATCGCCGCGGCGATGGCCGCGCGGGAGGCCGAGGGGCGGCTGCTCCTGGAGCCCGCGGTGCGGCGCCTGAGGGCCTCGCTGAAGGAACAACGGCTGTCGGGTGAGGTGATGCTTCACCGCCGGCACCTCTGGGCCGTCCACCTCGATGTGGGCCACCACCTCGACACGCTCCAGCCCGCCGACCTGTTCCGGCTGCTCGTGCTCGTCGACGGGGAGGACCGCGACTGCTACATCGCGCTCGGAGCCGTCCACACGAGCATGAGCCCGGTGCCCGGGAGGCTCAAGGACTTCATCTCGCTGCCGAGGTTCAACCTCTACCGCGCCCTGCACACGCGGGTGATCGCCGACGGCGGCAAGGTCATGGACGTCATCATCCGCACCAGGCAGATGCACCGCCTGGCCGAGCGCGGGCTCGCCGCCCACATCCACGACGTCGCGCGGGGGCAGCGCGCGGACGTGGCAGGGCGCATCGACCTTGAGTGGCTGCGCCGCCTGCTGGCCTGGCAGAACGACGCGTCCTCCGCCGACTTCCTGGAGTCGCTGCGCGGCGACCTTCGTCCCGACCTCATCGCCGCGTTCACCACCGAGGGCGAGGTGATCCCGCTGCCTCCCGGCGCGACCCCGATCGACTTCGCCTACGCCCTCGGCCCCGAGATCGGCAACCATGCCATCGGGGCACTGGTCAACGGCAAGCTCGCGCCGTTGCACGCGCGGCTGGACAACGGCGCGGTGGTGCACATCCTCACCGCCGAGACGGCCCGCCCCTCGGCCGAGGGGCTCGACGCCGCGACCACGCCCACGGCCAGGCTGCTGATCCGCCGGCACCTCGCCACCCAGCGCGCCGACGCCGCTGCGGCCACCGGGCGGCGCATGGTGGCCGAGGCCGTCGCCGCGACCGGCATGGAGCTTCTCGACCTGGAGTCCCGGGGGGTGTCCGGCAGCGTCGCCGGGCGCCTGGGCTACCGCGAGCTGGACGACCTGTACACGGCCGTGGCGGCGGGCGTCGTGGAGCTGGAGACCCTGGTGTCCAAGCTCACCGCCGACAGCGCCTGACCCCGGCCCTCACGAGAGGGCGTCGAAGCCGGCGCGCAGGTGCAGGACGCGCTCGGAGAGGTCGCTCAGCGGCCCGGTCAGGGACGCGCCGCCGTTGGACTTGTCGGCCAGCTCGGCGACCCGCGACAGCTCGTCCTCCACGGCCGTCAGCCGCCGGGACAGCTCGGGCAGCACCTCGGCCGCCGTGCCGTCCGTGAGCTCGACGCTCAGACGCTCGCGCAGCAGCGACGCCTGCTCGGCCAGCCTGCGGTTCATGTTGTAGAGCTCGACGAACACCGAGACCTTGGCCCGGAGCACCCATGGGTCGAAGGGCTTGGTCAGGTAGTCGACCGCGCCCGCCGCGTACCCGCGGAAGGCATAGTCGGGCGCGCTGTCGACCACCGTCAGGAAGATGATCGGGATGTTGCGGGTGCGCTCGCGCCGCTTGATGTGCGCCGCCGTCTCGAAACCGTCCATGCCGGGCATCCGCACGTCGAGCAGGATGAGCGCGAACTCGATGCTGAGGAGCGCCTTGAGGGCCTCCTCCCCGGACCGCGCCCGCACGGCGACCACGTCCAGGGAGCTGAGAATGGCCTCCAAAGCGATGAGGTTCTCCTCTCGGTCGTCGACCAGGAGGATTTTCGCTCTGTCCGGCATCAACCGCGTCCTTCTCTTGCGTCTCTTGCGTCACCCGCGGCCCGCCCGCGTGTGAGCCAGCCCCGCAGGCGTTCGAGCAGGCGATCGACGTCCACCGGCTTCGGAACGTAGTCGGAGGCGCCGGAGGCGATGCTCTTCTCCCTGTCGCCGCGCATCACCTTGGCGGTGAGCGCGATGATCGGCAGGTCGGCGAACTGCGGCATGTGGCGGATGGCCGAGGTCGTGGCCCACCCGTCCATCTCGGGCATCATGATGTCCATCAGCACCAGCGCCACGTCCTCGTTGCGCTCGAGCTGCTCGATGCCCTCGCGGCCGTTCTCCGCGTAGACCACGGTCGAGCCGTGCCTTTCGAGCACGCTCGTGAGCGCGAAGACGTTCCGGATGTCGTCGTCCACAATGAGGATCTTCGCACCGTTCAGCGGATCGTCGCCCTGCCAGGTCTGACTTTCGCCGGCCTGCGGTAGCTGAGGCATCTGCAGATCGTCGTTCAGCGGCAGCTCGGGCAGCACGTCGGAGGAGTCGAGCTGGAGAACCCGCCCAGGGTGGACGCCGGGCAGCGAGACCGCCGCCCCGCCGTCCCCGCCCGCGAGCGGCCCGGCGTAGCTGATCGGCAGGTGGAGCGTGAACGTGCTGCCGTGCCCTGGCTCGCTCTTGGCGTGGATCTCCCCGCCGAGCAGCCTGGCGATCTCGCGGCAGATCGACAGGCCGAGACCGGTGCCGCCGTACTTGCGGCTGGTCGTGCCGTCGGCCTGGCGGAACGCCTCGAAGATCACATCGAGCTTCTCGGGCGCGATGCCGATGCCGGTGTCCACCACCTCGAACGACAGGATGTCGTCGCTGTCCTGGAGCGTCTCGTCGATGTACGGCACGTCGCCCGCCGCGCGGGTGATGTTCAGCCGCACCTCGCCCTTCGGCGTGAACTTGACGGCGTTGGACAGAAGGTTGCGCAGAACCTGCTGGAGGCGCTGCTCGTCCGTACGGAGCTCCTCGGGCACCGAGGGGCTGACCTCGACGGTGAAGGACAGGCCCTTGTCCTGGGCGAGCGGGGTGAAGGTGGCCTCGACGTAATCGACCAGCTTGGGCAGCGAGAGCTGCTGCGGGTAGATGTCCATGCGGCCCGCCTCGACCTTGGACAGGTCGAGCATGTCGTTGATCAGCTGTAGCAGCGCCGAACCGGCCCCGTAGATGGTCCTGGCGAACTCCACCTGCTGGGAGGTGAGGTTGCCGTCGCTGTTCTCGGTCAGGAGCTTGGCCAGCACCAGGAGGCTGTTCAGCGGGGTGCGCAGCTCGTGGGACATGTTGGCCAGGAACTCGGACTTGTAGCGCGAGGAGACCGCGAGCTGCTCGGCGCGCTCCTCCAGGGTGCGGCGGGCCTGCTCGATCTGGAAGTTCTGGATCTCGATGGCGCGGTTCTGCTTGGCGAGCAGCGCGGCCTTGTCCTCCAGCTCGGCGTTGGACCTGCGCAGCTCCTCCTGCTGGCGCTGGAGCTCGTCGGAGCGCTCGCGCAGCTCGGTGGTGAGCCGCTGCGACTCGATGAGCAGGCCCTCGGTGCGGGAGTTGGCGATGATGGTGTTCATCGTGACGCCGATGGTCTCGACGAGCTGGTTGAGGAAGGCCAGGTGGACCTCGCCGAAGCGGCTGAACGAGGCCAGCTCGAGCACGCCGAGCACCTGGTCCTCGAACAGGACCGGCAGGACCACGATCTGCGCCGGGGTGGACCGGCTCAGCCCCGAGTCGATGGTGAGGTAGTCGGCGGGGACGTCCTCGAGCACGATCGGCCGGCCCTCTGCCGCCGCCTGCCCCACGATGCCCTGCCCGAAGGCGAAGCTCTGCCGGGGGTTGCGGCCGGGCCGCACGCCGTATCCGGCGATCAGCCGCAGCTCGTTGTCGTGCGGGCTCGGGACCATGTAGAAGGCCCCGTAGCGCGCGGACACCAGCGGCGTGAGCTCGATCATGATGAGCTTGGCGACCTCCATGAGGTCGCGGTGGCCCTGCATGAGGCGGGAGACGCGGGCCAGGTTGCTCTTGAGCCAGTCTTGCTCCTGGTTGGCCTTGGTGGTGCCGACCAGGTTGGACACCATCGTGTTGATGTTGTCCTTCAGGTCGGCCAGCTCGCCCTGCGCGTCGACGGTGATCGAGCGGGTCAGGTCGCCCCGGGCGACCGCGCTGGTGACCTCGGCGATGGCGCGCACCTGGGTGGTGAGGTTGCTGGCCAGCTCGTTCACGCTCTCGGTCAGCCGCTTCCAGGTGCCCTCGACGCCCTCCACGCGAGCCTGGCCGCCGAGCTGCCCTTCGGAGGCGACCTCGCGGGCGACGCGGGTGACCTCGGAGGCGAACGAGGACAGCTGGTCGACCATGCGGTTGATGGTGGTCTTCAGGACGAGGATCTCGCCCTGGGCGTCGACGTCGATCTTGCGGGACAGGTCGCCCCTGGCGACCGCCGTGGTGACCTCGCCGATGTTGCGGACCTGGTAGGTCAGGTTGGTGGCCATCAGGTTGACGTTGTCGGTGAGGTCCTTCCAGACGCCCGACACCCCGCGGACCCTGGCCTGGCCGCCGAGCTGGCCCATGGTGCCGACCTCGCGGGCGACGCGGGTGACCTCGTCGGCGAACAGCGAGAGCTGGTCGACCATGGTGTTCACCGTGTCCTTGAGCTGCAGGATCTCGCCCTGAGCGTCCACGGTGATCTTGCGGGACAGGTTGCCCTGGACGACCGCGGTGGACACGGCCGCGATCTGCCGGACCTGGGAGGTCAGGTTGTTCGCCATGAAGTTGACGTTGTCGGTGAGGTCCTTCCAGACGCCCGACACGCCGCGCACCTGCGCCTGGCCGCCGAGCTGGCCCTCCGAGCCCACCTCGCGGGCCACGCGGCTCACCTCGGAGGCGACCGACGAGAGCTGGTCGACCATGGTGTTGATCGTGGACTTCAGCTCGAGGATCTCGCCCTGGGCGTCGACGTCGATCTTCTTCGACAGGTCGCCGCCGGCCACGGCCTTGGTCACCTGGGCGATGTTGCGCACCTGGTAGGTGAGGTTGTTGGCCATGGAGTTGACGTTGTCGGTGAGGTCCTTCCAGACGCCCGACACGCCCTTCACCTCGGCTCGGCCGCCCAGCTGGCCCTCGGTGCCGACCTCGCGGGCCACGCGGGTGACCTCGTCGGCGAAGAGCGAGAGCTGGTCGACCATCGTGTTGAGGGTCTCTTTGAGCTGGAGGATCTCGCCTCTGGCGTCGGCGGTGATCTTCTTGGAGAGATCGCCCTGCGCGACGGCCGTCGCCACGGTGGCGATGTTGCGCACCTGGCTCGTGAGGTTGCTCGCCATGACGTTGACGTTGTCGGTGAGGTCCTTCCAGACGCCCGACACGCCCCGCACGCGGGCCTGACCGCCCAGCTCGCCCTCGGTGCCGACCTCGCGGGCGACGCGGGTGACCTCCTCGGCGAAGGCCGAGAGCTGGTCGACCATGGTGTTGACGGTGTTCTTGAGCTCCAGCATCTCGCCGACCGCGTCGACCGTGACCTTGCGGCTGAGGTCGCCCCGCGCCACGGCGGTGGTGACCACGGCGATGTCGCGGACCTGGGCGGACACCCGGCTGGACATGGTGTTCACGGCCTCGGTGAGGTCGCGCCAGCTTCCGGACATGCCCCGGAGGTTGGCCCGTCCGCCGAGCTGGCCTTCGGACCCGACCTCGCGTGCGACCCTTGTGACCTCGGAGCTGAAGAGGGAGAGCTGGTCGACCATGCCGTTGATGGCCTTGCCGAGCCGCCGGACCTCTCCGCGTGAGGTGCGGTCCATGTCGATGCGGCGCGACAGATCGCCCTGGGCGACCGCGTCAAGGACGTCCGCCGCGCTGCTGACCGGGCCGACGAGGGCGTCGATCAGCGCATTCACGGAGTCGACGCTTTCGGCCCAGGAGCCCACGCCGGGCCCCGGCGTCAGGCGGACGCCGAAGCGCCCCTCCTTGACCACTTCACGGCGTACGCGCAGCAACTCGTTCGCGAGGTGCTCACGGCGGTCGGCCACCTCGTTGACCAGCAGGCGGACCTCGCTGAGAATGCCCGGTGGGGCATGGGGCACCCTTCGCCGGAAGTCGCCGTCACGCCACGTGATGAGCGTCTCCAGGAGAGGCCGGAGCTCAGACTCGGTATAGGACCGCTCCGAACTGGCCCCCATCGTCGGGGTACCCTTCATGAAGCCTCCTTCACGCTGTTCGGGCGGGACTCGGAGTAATGCCAGTCTGGCATGAAGGACGCTATGCGGTCGCCCAGTCGATTGACCGCATGTAAGAGCCGACTGTGGTAAGCACGGTGCAATGACAAGTTCTTCCCGGGGTGTGCTGGCCGCGTCGTTCGCGCCTGGCAGGACGGCCCTACCCGCCGCGAAGCGGTTCACGCGCGAGGTAATGACTGCGTGGGCGGCCGCTCCCATCAGCGCGGAAGCCGAGCGGCTGACCGGAGAGCTGGTCTCCGAAGTAGGCGATGTCGCTTTTGAGATTGTATGGGTTCATCAGGGCGATTCTCTCCAGATCGAGGTTCGCCAGAAGGGGAACGACGAGGTCGCCATGGCCCCCTCGTCCGCTCCGGTCACCGTCTGGGGCGTGAGCTTCGCAGGAGACCTCCGCACCCGCTGGGCCCGCCTCCACCTGCCCGGCAGCGGCGGCAGCCGCATGGTCGACGACTGGACCGGGCAGGGCTCCTCGCAGGGGCCCGGCTGGCTCGGTTTCCTCGCCGACGCGAGCGATCTGCTCGCCGGCACCCTCGATCCCGACATGGTCCCCGCGCTGATCGCCCAGATCGTGGTGCCGCGCCTGGCGACCTGGTGCGCGGTCTACACGGCCGACTCGGGCCTCGGGCCGCTCGACCTCGCGTATCTCTGGCACGCCGACGAGTCCCAGATCGACCTGCTGCGCGAGCAGCTCGACAAGGTCGTGATCCCCTCGGCGGAGAACCTCACCCCGGTGCCGGTCCAGCTCTCCGACTGGCAGTCGCTGGCCTTCCCCCTGGTGGCCCGGGGGCGCAGCCTCGGCATGATGTGCCTCGGGCGCTCCGGCCGCTTCCCCGACGACGTCGCGCAGCTCGCGGAGGACCTCGGGCGGCGGGCCGCGCTCGCCATGGACAACGCCAGGCTGTACGCCCAGCAGGCCGACGCCAACCGCGCCCTGCAGCGCAGCCTCCTGCCGCCCGGCACCCCCGCCGAGACCCCCGGCCTCGACTACTCCGTGGTGTACGAGCCGGCGGGCGAGACCAACGAGGTCGGCGGCGACTTCTACGACCTGTTCACCACCGGTGAGAGCTCATGGCGGTTCGCGATCGGCGACGTCTGCGGCACCGGCCCGCAGGCGGCGGCGGTCACCGGCCTCGCGCGTCACACGCTCCGCCTGCTCGCCCGCGAGGGGTACGACGTGGCGTCGGTCGTCTCGCGGCTGAACCAGGCGATCCTGGAGGAGGGCGAGCGGGCCAGGTTCCTGACCCTGCTCCACGGCGAGATCACCCGCACCGACGACGGCCTCGACCTCTCGCTGATCTCCGCGGGGCACCCCGAGGCGCTGCGCCTGCGCCCGAGCGGCGTGGTGGAGGCCGTGGTGACCTCCCAGTCCCTGCTCGGCGTCTTTCCCGAGGCCGAGTTCGTCGCCGACCACGTCCGCCTGGCGCCAGGAGACGTCCTGCTGGGCGTGACCGACGGGGTGACCGAGCGCCGGTCGGGCGAGCGACTGCTGGACGACGACGGCGGCCTGTCCAAGCTCCTGGCCGAGTGCGCCGAGCTGTCGGCACGTGCCGTGGCCGAACGGATCCGCCGCGCGGTGGAGGAGTTCGCGATCGAGCCGAGCGCCGACGACCTGGCCATCCTGGTCCTCAGAGCCGAGTAGGGGGCCGGTTGGGGGCAGGCTAGGAGGCCGGCTGGGCGAGCCCGACGTGCTTGCGGGCGAAGTCCAGCTGCGCCGACATCTGCCGGATCCGCTCCTCGACCACCAGCGTGCCGTGGCCAGCGTTGTAGCGGTAGACCTCGAACTCGTGCCGCCGCTCGGTCAGCTTCTCCAGGTACTTCTCGATCTGGCTGATCGGCGAGCGCGGGTCGTTCTCGCCGGCCAGCACCAGCAGCGGCGCCTGGAGCGAGTCGAGGTAGGAGATCGGGGACGACGCCGCGTACAGGTCGGGGACCTCCTGCGGGGAGCCGCCGAACAGGGCGCGGTGGTAGGCCCGCAGGCCCTCGGTCTCGTCGCCGTAGGCCGCCGCGTGGTCGGCGATCGGCACGGCCGCGATGCCCGCGACCCAGGACTTCGGCTGGGTGCCGATGCCGAGAAGCGTGAGGTAGCCGCCCCAGGAGGCGCCCGCGAGCACGAGGCGCTCGGGGTCGGCCATGCCCTGGTTGACCGCCCAGTCGCGGACCGCCGCGACGTCGGCCAGCTCGATGTGGCCCACGTCGCCCCGCAGGGCGTCCCGCCAGGCCGAGCCGTATCCCGTGGAGCCCCGGTAGTTCACGCGGACGACGGCGAAGCCGGCGTCCACCCAGGCGGCGACGTTCGGCAGGAAGGAGTCGTCGTCCTGCGCGGCCGGGCCGCCGTGCAGCAGGAACACCGTCGGGTACGGCGCGGGGCCGCTCTCGGGCCGGGACACCAGGGCGTGGACGCGCCCGCCCGGCCCCTCGACGAAGACGTCCTCCAGCGGCACCGAAGGCGGCGCGGAGGGCCCGGACTGGTTCATGACCACGTGGCCGTCGCTGGACCTGACCACCGGGGGGTGCGCGGCGCTCGACCAGGAGTACTCGACCGTGCCGTCAGGGCGGGGCATCGCGTCGTGGATGACCCCATGCAGGGTCTTGATCGGCGTGAGCCCGCCGCCGCCCAGGTCGTACCGGAACAGCTCGGTCCTGGCGCGGTTGTTGTGACCGATGAGCACGGCGCGCCCGTCGTGGTACCAGTCGGCGGTGATCTCGCCGGGCACACGCAGCCAGATCTCGCGCTGCTCTCCGGTCACCGGGTCCCAGACCAGAGGCTCGCGGCGGCCCCGGCGCTCGTGCAGGGCGAGGATGCGCCGGTCGGTCATGGTGGGGGCGAAGCGCACGCCGGTGAAGCCCTTGCCCGGCCCGTCGTGCAGGTCGCCGACGACCTGGCCGTTGGACCTGATCACGCGCAGCGCCGGGTGGCGCGAGTCGCCGTGCTCGCTGTGGCTCACCGCGATCAGCGTGCCGTCGAGCGACATGCCGGCCACCTGGGCGAACTCGCGGGACTCGTAGATCACGGTGGGCTTCTCGTCGCTGCCGAGCCGCGTGTGGAGCACCTGGAAGCCGTGGCGGCTGCTCCTGCCGACGGCGGCGGTGCCGGTGGCCGACAGCGCGAGGCCCGTCGGGTGCCCGGGAGCGAGGTCGGGGTGGGCGGGCATCTCGGGGCCGCCGTTGAACGGCTGGCGCATCCAGATGCCGAACTCGTCGCCGTAGGTGTCGGAGAACCAGTAGATCCACTGGCCGGTGGGGTCGATGGCGGCGTGGGACGTGCCCCTCGGGCGGCTGGTGACCTGACGCGTGGAGCCGTTCGACCGGTCCCAGGCGTGGATCTCCCAGATGCCGGAGATGTTGCAACGGTACACGGCCCGGGCCGGCGCGAGCCGTGCCCAGACGGGCAGCGTCATACGTGCCGCGCGGAACCTGGCCTGCCAGCGTTCCTCGGCCTTCATGGGCGTGCCCCTCCCTCACGCTCTCCCGGACCCGGGATCGGCGGGTTGCCGTTAAGTATGTCGCTTGAAAACGGAAGATGGCCTACAAAGTCGGAGAAATTCGTGATTCCAGTTCGCCTAGGCGATCTTACGGAAGAGGGAGATCCGGCACGACATTTTCACGGCCATCGAGTGCGGAAGGCGTGAGATCTCCTCCCTGAGCGCCATCTGGTCGGTATGCCAGGCGCTCGGACCCATGCCTACCACGGTCTCGACCGCCTTGTGGTCCAGCAGCATGTCCGACTCCTCGGTCACGTGCCCGGTTTCGAGGAAATACGCCCCCAGCGCCTCCTCGACCCGCCGGCTCTTGGACTCGTCCACCGAGAGCAGGCCGAGCCTTTCCACCAGGGGGGCGAGGTGGCGCGGCGTCGGCGTCACCACGATCAGGACGCCCTCGGGGCGCAACACCCGGGCGAACTCCGATCCGTTTCGCGGCGCGAACACATCGAGCAGGACGTCGGCGCAGCCGTCCTTTACCGGCAGCGGCCGCCACACGTCGGCCACGACGGCGCCGACGCGGGGGTGGGCGCGGGCCGCCCGCCTGAGCGCGTGCTTGGAGATGTCGAGCGCGATCCCCACGTCCGCGGGGCCCAGCATCCCGGCGAGGTAGTGGCCCGTACCCGCCCCGGCGTCCAGCACGACCCTGCGGTCCGCGGTGCCTTCCCCCTGGTGGCCGGCCAGCTCGCGCAGCCGGCCGGCCAGGGAGGCGAAGTGTCCCGAGCCGAGGAACTCGGCCCGCGCGGCCACCATGGCCGGGGTGTCGGCGGTGCCGGGGACGCCCGACCCCGTGAGCAGGCTCACGTAGCCCTGCCTGGCGACGTCGAAGGAATGGCCCCGCGCGCATCGCACGACCATGCCCTCGATGGCGAGATCGCCGCGGCACACGGGGCAGACGAGGTACTCGATGGCGTCGACCAGCATGCCCTCATCATCCCGAACCGCGCGGTCAGGCCGGGACGGAGGCGACCCCCTGCGACAGGAAGGGGCGGCCGTTGACATCGGCGGAGACGCCCGTGCGGTCCAGGTACGGCGTGATCCCTCCGGTGTGGAAGGGCCACCCGGCACCGAGGATCATGCACAGGTCGATGTCCTCGGCGGCGGCGACCACGCCCTCGTCGAGCATCAGCCGCACCTCCTCGGCCATCGCCCGCAGCGCGCGGTCGCGGACCTGCTCGGAGCTCGGCCCGGTCGCCCCGGACCCCTCGAAGATCTCCCGAGCCTCCGGGTCGATCGAGAAGTCCGGCGCGTAGACCCCGGGCTTGCCGGCCTTCACGAGTGCCGCGAGGTTCGCGGACACGCCGTACCTGCCGGGGAATGCCTCGTGCAGCGTCTCGGCGACGTGCAGGGCGACGGCGGGGCCGACGAGCTGGAGCAGCGCGAACGGCGTCATCGGCAGCCCGAGGCCGTCGAGGGCGTGGTCGGCCGTCTCGATCGGGGTGCCCTCGTCGACCGCCCCGATGACCTCGCCCATGAAGCGGGTGAGCAGGCGGTTCACCACGAACGCCGGGGCGTCCTTGACCAGCACGCTGGACTTCCTCAGCGTCTTGCCCACCGCGAACGCCGTGGCCAGCGACGCGTCATCGGTGCGCTCACCCCTGACGATCTCCAGCAGGGGCAGCACCGCGACCGGGTTGAAGAAGTGGAAGCCCACCACCCGCTCGGGATGGCGCAGCTCCGACGCCATCGCGGTGACCGAGAGGGAAGAGGTGTTGGTGGCCAGCACGCACTCAGGGCCGACCACGGCCTCGACCTCGGCGAAGACCTGCCTCTTGACCTTGAGGTCCTCGAAGACGGCCTCGATGACGAAGTCGGCGTCGGCGAACGCGTCCTTGGTCAGCGACCCGGTCACCAGGCCCTTGAGCCGGTTGGCCTGGTCGGCGCTGATCCGTCCCTTGCCGAGCAGCTTGTCCACCTCGGCGCGCACGTACCCGACGCCCTTGTCGAGGCGGGCCTGGTCGAGGTCGGTGAGGACCACGGGCACCTCAAGGCGGCGGGCGAACAGCAGGGCGAGCTGCGAGGCCATCAGGCCCGCGCCGACCACGCCGACCTTGGTCACCTTGCGGGCCAGGGCCCTGTCGGGCGCCCCGGCGGGCCGCTTGGCCCGTCGCTGCACCAGGTCGAAGGAGTACAGCCCGGCGCGCAGCTCGTCTCCCATGAGCAGGTCGGCCAGCGCCTGGGTCTCGGCCTCGAAACCCTCGTCGCGGTGGGCCGTACGGGCCAGTTCGACCAGCTCCAGCGCCCGGTAGGGGGCGGGGGACGCTCCGCGCAGCTTCAGGTCGACGAGCGTCCGCGCGCCCGCGACGGCCGCCTTCCAGGACTCGGCGTCCTGGGTGAACGGCGGGCGGGGGACGGCGGCCTCGCCGGTCAGCACGCGGGAGGCCCAGCGCAGGGACTCCTCAAGGAAGTCGGCGGGCTCGAAGATCGCGTCGGCGACGCCGAGCTTGAACGCCTCGGCGCCCTTGATCATCCGATTCTGCGACAGGGGGTTCTCGATGATCAGCTTCAGCGCGTTCGCCGGGCCGATCAGCCGGGGGAGCAGCTGCGTGCCGCCCCAGCCGGGCACCAGGCCGAGGAAGCACTCGGGGAGCGCGACCGCGGGGACGCCGGAGGAGATCGTGCGGTAGGTGCAGTGCAGCGCCACCTCCAGCCCGCCGCCCATCGCCGCGCCGTTCACGAACGCGAACGACGGCACCTCCAGCTCTCCGAGCCGCCGGAACACCTCGTGCCCGAGCCGGCCGAGTTCCTCGGCCTGCTCGCGGGTCCGTACGAGCGACGCGCCCTTGAGGTCGGCGCCGACGGCGAAGATGAAGGGCTTGCCGGTGACGCCGACCGCCGCGAGGTCGGTGCGGTCGCAGATGGCGTCCAGGGCCTTGTCGAGCTCGGCGAGGCCGCGCGGCCCGAAGGTGTTCGGCTTGGTGTGGTCGAAGCCGTTGTCCAGCGTGATCAGGGCCATCGTGCCCGCGCCGCCGGGCAGCCGGACGTCGCGTACGAGCGCCCCGGTCACCACCTCGTCGGCGAAGATGTTGGTGATGTCGCTCACTTGGCGCCCTCCCAGGCGAGGTTCTCCCAGACAACCGTGCCGCCCATGCCCATGCCGACGCACATCGTGGTGATGCCGTAGCGCACGTCGGGGCGCTCGCCGAACTCTCGGGCGAGCTGTGTCATCAGCCGCACGCCGGACGAGGCGAGCGGGTGGCCGAAGGCGATGGCGCCGCCGTACGGGTTGACCCTCGGGTCGTCGTCGGCGATGCCGAAGTGCTCAAGGAAGGCCAGCACCTGCACGGCGAAGGCCTCGTTGATCTCGAACAGGCCGATGTCGCCGATGGACAGCCCGGCCAGGCGCAGCGCCCGCTCGGTGGAGGGGATGGGGCCGACGCCCATCACCTCGGGGTCGACGCCGGCGAAGCCGTAGGAGACGAGCCTCATCTTGGGCGTCAGGCCCAGCTCGGCGGCGGCGTCCGCGGCGGCGATGATGCTGCCGGTGGCGCCGTCGTTGAGGCCCGCGGAGTTCCCGGCGGTGACGTGGCCGTGCGGGCGGAAGGGCGTCTTGAGCGAGGCGAGGCCCTCGATGGTGGTGCCGGGTCGCGGCGGCTCGTCCTCGGTGGCGAGGCCCCAGCCCTCGGCGGCCTTGCGGGTCGCCATCGGCACGAGGTCGGGCTGGATCCTGTTGTCGGCGTAGGCCTTGGCGACCTTCTCCTGGGAGGCGACGGCGTAGGCGTCGGCGCGCGCCTTGCTGATCGCGGGGTAGCGGTCGTGCAGGTTCTCCGCCGTCATGCCCATGATCAGCGCGGAGCCGTCGACCAGCTTCTCGGACAGGAAACGCGGGTTGGGGTCGACGCCCTCGCCCATGGGGTGGCGGCCCATGTGCTCGACGCCGCCCGCGATGGCGATGTCGTAGGCGCCGAAGGCGATGCCGCCCGCCACGCTGGTGACCGCGGTCATCGCGCCCGCGCACATGCGGTCGATGGCGTAGCCGGGCACCGACTTCGGCAGCCCGGCCAGCACGGCGGCGGAGCGGCCGATGGTCAGGCCCTGGTCGCCGATCTGGGTGGTGGCCGCGATGGCGACCTCGTCGATCCGCTCGGGCGGGAGGTGCGGGTTTCGCCGCATCAGCTCGCGGATGACACGGACGATCAGGTCGTCGGCGCGCGTCTCGGCGTACAGGCCCTTGGGCCCTGACTTGCCGAAAGGTGTGCGTACGCCGTCGACGAACACGACGTCACGGGACGAAGGCACGGTTGGCTCCTCGCTGCCGGGTAGCTTCCGGCTTTGGGCTACTCGTGAGTAACATGATGCCATGGCCGCGCGCCCGGTCGCGAAGGGGAGCTACTCCTGCGGTTTCGCAGGGGTTTCCCGCCCGATCTGGCCTTCGGCCCACTCGGCCCACTCGCGCTGCAAGGCGCTGAACCTCAGGCCCCACTCCAGGGCGAGCCGGCCGTAGACCGAGAGATCGTCGTCTCCGTCGGACACCACCCCTTTCAGTGCCGCCAGCCTCTCGTGCTGCTCGGCCCCGAACTCGGCCCGCCGCCGAAGGTAGGCGCGTGCCTGCTCATGATCGACCTGGCCGAGGAAGAAGACGCGCAGCAGCATGTCGCTGCGGCCGGCGTGGCTGGGCTCGACCTCCGTCAGCCAGTGACGCAGCTCGGCCAGGCCCGTCTCGTCGATGGCGTACTCTTTGCGGCCACGCGGGCCCTGCGCCGCCACCTTGACCAGGCCCGCGTCGGCGAGGCGGGAGAGCTCGGCATAGACCTGGCTCTGCGTGGCCGGCCACACGTTGGCCAGGGAGATCTCGAAGATCTTCAGCAGGTCGTAGCCGCTCGCCGGGCCCTGGGCGAGCATCCCGAGCAGCGCGTGTCGAAGGCTCATGACCGGGATCCTACATTCCACTGTTGACAGGTCGCCAGCAGACCTTCTACTTTCGACATGTCTACATTGGAACGTCGAAAAGGTCCGACAATGATTCGCAGCCTCCTCGGGTTCCTCCCGTGGATCGTGTACGCCGTCATCGCCACCGGCGACGAGTGGCGCTACGGCGCGGTCGCCGGCCTCGTGATCGCGCTCGTGGTCATCGCCGCCGACCGCAGGTCGGGCAAGCAGTGGGACCAGATGGTGATCGAGTCCAGCGCGGCGGTGTTCTTCACGGTCATCACGGTGATCTCCCTGATCGCGCCGGAGTCCCCCCTCATGCCGTACGGCCCGGCCCTGGTCAACGCCTGGCTGGCGCTCACCGCCTGGGGCTCCCTGGCCATCCGCAGGCCGTTCACCCTTGGCGTCGCCCGGAGCATGACCACCCGGGAGGTGTGGGAGACGCCGGTGTTCTACCGGGTCAACGCGGTCATCACCTCGGTGTGGGGCGTGGCCTTCGTCGTCGCGGCCGTCTCGCTGGGCTTCCTGCTCCACAGCGCCCCGCACGCGACCGCCGCCGTGGTCACGATCAAGGTCGTGACGTTCGTGGCGCCCGCCCTCTTCACCGTCCGCTACCCCAAGGCCGTCGCCGCCCGCTACGCCGTCTGAGCCGTTCTTCCCTGTCTGGAGCGCCCATCATGTCCACCGCCACACCGTCCTACCTGTCGGGCGACCTCGCCCCCGTGCCCGACGAGATCGGCGCCGTCGACCTGCCGGTCACCGGCGCCCTGCCGGCCGAGCTCACCGGGCGCTACTTCCGCAACGGGCCGAACCCGCTCCCCGGCCAGGATCCCGGCCACTGGTTCGCCGGCGACGGCATGATCCACGGCATCCGCCTGCGCGACGGCCGCGCCGAGTGGTACCGCAACCGGTGGGTGCGCACCCGCAAGTTCACCGGAGGCGCGCCCTACCTCGGCGCGGACGGCCCCGACCTGACGGCCGTCACCGCCAACACCCACGTCATCCGCCACGCCGACAGGATCCTCGCCCTGGTCGAGAGCGGCCTGCCGTACGAGCTGACGCCCGAGCTGGAGACGGTCGGGCCCTGCGACTTCGGCGGCCGGCTGACCACCGCGATGACGGCGCACCCGAAGCGCGACCCGGCCACCGGAGAGCTGCACTTCTTCGGCTACGGCGTCCTCGCGCCCTTCCTGACCTACCACCGCCTGTCGGCCGCGGGGGAGCTGGTGGAGAGCCGCGTCGTCGACGTCCCCGGCCCGACGATGGTCCACGACTTCGCGATCACCGAGAACCACGTCGTGTGGCTGGACCTGCCCGTCGTCTTCGACATGGAGCTCGTGGGAGGGGGCCTGCCGTTCCAGTGGGACGACTCCTACGGCGCCCGGCTCGGCGTGATGGACCGCGCGGGGCAGGTGAGCTGGTTCGAAATCGATCCCTGTTACGTCTTCCATGTCGGCAACGCCCGTGAGGACGCCTCGGGCCGGGTGGTGCTCGACGCGGTCCGCTACTCGCCCGGCGCCTTCGCCCGGATCTGGCCGCGCATAGGCGGCAGCGCCGTTCCCGCCGCCGAGACGGGCGGCGCCGTGCTGCACCGGTGGGTGCTCGACCCCGCGAGCGGCGCGGTGAAGGAGGAGCAGCTCGACGACCGCGCCGTGGAGTTCCCCACCCTGGACGAGGAGCTGCTCGGCCGGTCCAGCAGGTTTCTCTACACGGTCACCGGCGACGCGGTGGTGAAGTACGACATGGAGACGGGCACGTCCCGCGCCCGGGATCTCGGCGGGCGGCCGGGCGAGGCGGTGTTCGTGCCCGCTTCCGGCGCGCGGGCGGAGGACGGGGGCTGGCTGCTGTCGATCGTCAACGACCGGGAGGGCTCGGAGCTGCTCGTCCTCGACGCCGCCGGGCTCGACTTCGTGGCCTCCGTACGGCTGCCGCGCCGCGTTCCCGCCGGCTTCCACGGGACGTGGATGGCCGACCGCTGACGGTCAGGCGATGCCGGTGAGGACGGTGCGGGCGAGGCCCGTGGCGAAGTCGCCGAGGCCCTTCGGCGACCCCTCCTCGCCCATGAAGTGCCGCAGGAAGGCGCGCTGGTAGCAGGCGCCGAGAAGCAGCGCGGCGGCCGACTCGGGGTCCGCGTCCGAGCGGATGCGGCCGTCGGCGCGCAGCACGCCAAGGAAGCGGGCGAGCGCGTCGAGCGGCTTGTGGGGGCCCGCGCCCAGCTTGCGCAGCCCCTCGCGGTGGCGCTGGAGCAGCGCAGGTTCGGCGAAGAGCGAGGAGGCGATCGGCATGCTCGCCTCGTAGAACAGCGTGGCGTTGTGGGCGATGTCGGTGAGGCACTCCTCGGCCGTACGCTCGCCCGGATCCTCGGAAAGCTCCGTGATCAGTGAGCCGAGCGCGGGCAGGCGCTCCTGCAGCACGGCGATGAAGAGCTCCTCCTTGCCGGAGAAGTGCCGGTAGAGCGCCGCCTCCGAGCATCCGGCCGCACGGGCGATCTCCTTTGTGGTGACGCGGGCGAGGCCCATCGTGCGCATGAGGTGCTCGGCGGACTCCAGGATGCGTTGCCGTGTGCGAGCGCCGGCGGCGGTGCGCTGGTGGGGCATCGGAGCGTTTCTTCCTTTCACCGGTCCAAGGCTTTGCCCGCGCGGAGAGCGGGTACTCATCCTATGATGTGAGTGAGTACTCACCAACTTATGGGGGATGTCTCATGAAGCTCACCGTCTTCGGAGCCACCGGCGGCACGGGAAGAGAAGTCGTCCGGCAGGCGCTCGACGCGGGGCACCAGGTCGCGGCCGTGGTTCGCGATCCGGCGCGCCTGCCCATCAGCCACTCCGCGCTGGAGGTGGTGACCGCCGACGTCACCAGCCCCGACGCGCTGCGCCCCGCGCTCGCCGGCCGTGAGGCCGTGATCTCGGCGCTCGGGGCGAACAGCAGGAAGGAGGCCGGCATCGCGTCGATGGCGCTGCGGTCGATCCTTCGGGCGATGGACGCGAGCGACGTGCGCCGGCTCGCGGTCCTGAGCGCGGTGCCGGTCGGTCCCGTCCCGGAGGGGGAGGCCCTGTGGTACCGGGCGATGGCGCTGCCGCTGCTGCGCAGGGCCCTTCGCGACGTGTACGCCGACCTCGGGGCGATGGAGGAGGAGGTCAGGCGCAGCGCCGTGGAGTGGACCATCGTGCGCCCGCCCCGGCTCACCGACAAGCCGCTGACGGGGAACTACCGCCGGGTCGTCGGGGGCAACGTGCCGCGCGGCTACACGATCTCGCGGGCCGATCTGGCGCACGCGATGCTCGCGGTGGTGGACGACCCCGCGACGGTGAAGCAGCCGGTCGGCGTGGCGTACTGACCTTCGGTCACGATGTGGCCACCTGCCGGAGGAAAGCCGCGTTCGTCGGCGTCTCGCGGAGGCGGTCGAGGAGCAGTCGTCCATCCGGGAGCCGGTCTCGGCGAGCGCGGTCGCGAGGATGGTGAGCGAGCCGCCCTCCCGGGCCGCGCGGGCGGCGCCGAAGAGGCGTTTCGGCAGGTAGACGGCTTGGGCGTCGATTCCGCCCGTGAGGGTCTTGCCGCCGTTCGGTGCGATGACGTTGTACGCCCTGCCGAGCCGGGTCAGCGAGTCCAGGAGAAGCACGACGTCCGTGCCGTGTTCGACCAGCCGCTTGGCCCGCTCGACCGCCAGCTCGGCGATCAAGGTGTGGTCACGCTCCGGCCGGTCGAACGTCGAGGCGATGACCTCGCCGTGGACGGACTCGCGGAAGTCGGTGACCTCCTCGGGCCGTTCGCCGACCAGGACGATCATCAGGTGGACGCCGGGGTGGTTGCTCGTGACGGCGTCCGCGATCGCCTTGAGCACCATGGTCTTCCCGGCCTTGGGCGGCGCGACGATCAGGCCGCGCTGTCCCTTGCCCACGGGGGTGAGGAGGTCGATCAGGCGGGTGATCGGGGAGTCCGTTTCGAGGACCAGGCGGTGACGTGGGTGGATGGGGGTGAGTCCGGCGAAGTGCGGCCTGGCCTGGCCGGGAATCCGCCCGTTGACGGACACCAGGCCGGCCAGTCTGTCGTACGGCTTGCGTGTGCTTCCCAGCACCAGGTCGCCCGGGCGAAGGCCCAGCTCCTTGACCTGTGACAGGGGCAGGCGTACGTCGTTCTCGCCGGGAAGGTAGCCGCTTGTCCTGATGAAGGCGCCCTTGTCCCGGATGTCGACCAGCCCGGAGACCTGCTCGATCGGGTGCTCGGTGGTGGCGCGCCGGCGCGGTGGCCGTTTCTGCGCTGGTTCGATGCTCGTTGATGGTGCTTCGGTGGTTACGGTCATGATCGTCCTTTGATGAAGGGGGCACCGGAGATCACGCGAGGAACGTGGGGCGATCCGTCAGGAGAAATGCCTGAAACGGGGATGCCTGGACGAGCTGCGACTGATCAGATGATCGGTGCGAGATGCCTGCCCTCAGCGGGCGGCGGGAGAGAAAGCTGCTCCGGAAAATGCGCGGGGCCGAGCCGGCCGCGCTGGAGCGCATATCAAACATAACAGCATAGGGCGATCCAGGCGCAACCCCTCGATCGCTAGTCTGGGCGGCACTGCCGCCCGGATGAGGGAGTTCGATGTCGTACGCGCCCAGGTCGATCGCCGGAGTCGAGGTCATCCCGCTGTGCGACGCGGTGGGCCCGATGGGCGGTGACCTCAGGCAACCGGTGCGCGAGATCCTCTCCGGGGGCTCACCAGAAGACTGGGCCGGGCTCGCGGACGACTGGGTCCTGCACTTCCGGTGCTACCTGCTGCGCGACGGCGCCGGGCGTACGGTCCTGGTGGACACCGGCATCGGCGGGTCCGACTCGCCCGCGTCGAGCTGGGCGCCGGTGCCGGGGGGCCTGATCGGCGAGCTCGCCGCGCGGGGCGTCGCGCCCGCGGACATCGGCACCGTGGTGCTCACCCACCTGCACAGCGACCACGCCGGCGGCGCCGTCGTCGACGGCGTCCCGGCCTTCCCCAACGCCCGGCACATCCTCCAGCGGGCCGAGATCGACTGGATCGAGGGCGCCGGCCCGAACCCGATCCTGGAGCGGGTGCTCCGCCCGCTGACCGGGCTGGTGGACGCCGTGGAGGGCGACGCCGAGGTCGTCCCCGGTGTCCGCGTCCAGCTCGCCCCTGGCCACACGCCGGGCCACCAGGTGGTCGAGATCGGGCCGCTGACGCTGACGGGCGACGTGGTGCTCCATCCCGTCCAGCTCGCCAACCCGGCGATCACCTACGCCCACGACCTCGACCCCGAGCGGGCGGTGGTGACCAGGGAAGACCTCCTGCGGCGGGTGCGCGCCCGCGGCGGCCTGATCGGCACCGGGCACTTCCCCGAGGCTTTCACCGAGCTCTCAGGTGGGGCTCGCGCAGGAACGTGACGGTTCCGCCGTGTCGCGGGCCTCTTCGAGCTCTTCGCTGAGCTTGGCGATCAGCCTGCGTGCCTTGCCGCGGTAGCGCAGCACCTGCACGGCGCCGAGGATCCACACCGGGTACTGCACGGCGAACGCCCAGCGGTAGGCGTCGAGGCCGATGCCGCCGCGCAGGTCCAGCGCGATGCCGATGAAGGCGATCACCGACATGGTGGCGGTGAAGCCGCCGCCGTTGACGATGCCGGTGGCCACGCCCATGCGCGCGGCCGGGTTGAACGTCCGGGCGAAGTCGAAGCCGATCATGGAGCCCGGGCCGTTCCCGGCAAGCACCACGACCAGCACCAGGAGCAGCCACAGGGGCGCGCGTCCCGGCCACAGCAGTACGGCGGTCCAGGCCCCGGCGGTCGAGCCGATGACGATCAGCACCATGCGCGACCGGTGGAAGGGGTGGCGTCCGGCGAGGTAGCCGAGCACCGGCCCGCACACCATGCCCAGCAGGGTGAGCGTGGTCAGCAGCACGCCCGCCGTCGCGGGGCGCAGCCCTTGGCCCTCGACCAGGAACGGGTAGCCCCACAGCAGCAGGAACGCGGCGGAGGACGACTGGGTGGCGGCGTGGGTCCACATGCCGAGGCGGGTCCCGGGTTCGGCCCACGCCTCGCGAAGGCGCGGACGCTCGACCGCCTCCGCCGGGCGGGAGTCGCGCAGCAGGACCGCCACCAGCACCAGGGAGAGCCCGCCGATGGCGGCGGCGGTCAGGAAGGTCGGCGTCCAGCCGTAGTGGTGCAGGCCCTGGATGAGCGGTACGGCGGAGGCGACCGCGCCGAGCTGGCCGAGCAGGCCGGTGAGCTGGACGATCAGCGGGTTGCGCCGGTTGGGGAACCAGACGTTGACCAGCCGGATGACGCTGATGAAGGTCATGGCGTCGCCGCAGCCCACCAGGATCCGGCCGCCGATGGCGTCGGGCAGCCCGCCCGACACGGCGAAGACGAGCTGGCCGCAGGCCATGACGCCCGCCCCGATGAGCAGCATCCGCTTGGAGCCGAGCCGGTCGACGAGCATCCCCACGGGGATCTGCATCCCGGCGTAGACCAAAAGCTGGAGCATGGCGAGCATCGACAGCCCGGTCGCCCCGACACCGAGCCGCAGGCCCGCTTCGATGCCGGCGACGCCGAGCGACTGCCGGTGGAAGACGGCGACGGCGTACGCGAAGACGCCGATGCCCCAGATGATCCAAACTCGTCTAGGTACCCGCACGTCCGCCATGATGAAACATTTTACGGTTTGGCCGTTTCTGAACTGTTTCAGGGTTCTTTGTCCGGTAGGGCGCGGGCGGGCCGTACGCCTTGAGGTCTACGGGTCAGCCGCTTAGGGGGCGGGGCCGTTCTCGGCGCTACGGTCGGATCATGGCTGCGATCTCGTCTGACCTCTTCTACGAGCGGATCAACAAGACCCTCGCGGGAGCGGGGGCGCTCATCACCGATCCGTGCGGCCGCGTGCTGCTCGTCAAGCCCAACTACCGCGACCACTGGCTCTGGCCCGGCGGTCACGTGGACGAGGGCGAGACTCCGGACGAGGCGTGCGCGCGCGAGATCACCGAGGAACTGGGGCTCACCCTGCCGGTCGGCAGGTTCCTGGGCGTGCACTGGGTGCCGCCGTTCTCCGACCGCCCGATGCCTCTGGTGCACTTCCTGTTCGACTGCGGCAGCCTGCCGGGCGCCGAAGGCGTCATCCTCCAGGAGGAGGAACTGGACGAGTGCGGCTTCTTCGACGTCGACGAGGCCAAGGCCCTCATGCCCTCCTACCTGATCCGCCGCCTCCACGCCGCCCTCGAAGCGAAGGCCCAAGGCACCACCTTCTACCTGACCGGCGGCACCCCCGACTTCACCCTCTGAGCCAGAGGTGGTAGCGGCTCCGACTGGACTGTGTCCGGTGTCCGGGTCGTCTTGTCTTGCGTCTCCGAGATGGAGTGGTTTCGTTGTGTGGGGTGAGGACCTAAACGGTCAATTGCCCACCCGGCACCCACGTGACGGGTCAAGCAGTTGCTGCCCACCCAGCTGATGGACCTCCCGGCGCACGGCCGGGAAGGAGCGCGGTCTGGAACCCAAAAGGCGAGCTTCGGGGCGTGGCGACGGATGGTTGGACGGACTCCCTGTGTGATGACGGGAGCCGCGACCATGGAGCCGTGGACGGTGGGAGTTGATCACGATGCATCTATTGTCGCCTACGAAGATCAGATTCGCATCGCGGGTAAACGACGCTCGCGACAGGGTGTGAGCGGTGGGTTGAGTCCCCGGCGTAGCAGATTGGGAGCTTCTTTGTGAACAGTGCCGAGGATCTGGAGCGGCCCTTCCGTCTGATCGTCACGGGGGGCGGGACGGGTGGCCACACGTACCCCGCTCTCACCGCGGTTCGCACACTTCAGGCCAGGCTCGCGGCCACGGGCAGGACTGTTGACGTCCTGTGGGTCGGAGCGGCTGACGGCCTGGAGGCCCGCGTCGCCCCGGCCGAAGGGGTCGCTTTCGCCGCGGTCGCCACTGGCAAGGTGCGCCGCTCAAGCAATCCGCTGAAGATGATCTCGCCTGCCAATGTGGCTGACATGGGCCGTGTGCCGCTGGGCGTCGCTCAGGCCCGCTCGATCGTCGCCGATTTCCGCCCTGATGTGGTGCTGTCCACAGGCGGATACGTCGCCGTCCCGGTGGGCCTGGCGGCCAAGCTGTGCCGTCGTCCCTTGGTGGTCCACGAGCAGACGGTCCGCCTTGGCCTGGCCAACCGTCTGCTCGCCCGCGCCGCGACGCGGATCGCGGTGTCGTCGGAATCAACCGTGCCGCTGCTGCCGGAGTCTGCCCGCGCGATCGCCATCGTCACCGGAAATCCCGTGCGGCCCGAGGTGCTGCGCGGCCGTCCGGACCGGGCGGTGGAGGCACTGGGCATGGCGGGGTTCGACGGACAACGCCCGACCGTCTACGTCACCGGCGGCGCCCAAGGATCGCAGCAGATCAACGGCCTGGTGGCCGGCATCCTGCCGTGGCTGCTGTCCCACGCGAACGTCGTCCATCAGTGTGGGCCCGCGAATGTCGCGGACATGCGCCGGCGCGCCGCAGAACTCCCCGGGGATCTGGCGGCCCGCTATCTGCTCACCGGTTACGTCGGCGCCGAGTTGCCTGATGTACTGGCCCTGGCCGACGTGGTCATCTCCCGCAGCGGCGCGGGCACGATCGCCGAACTGACCGCGCTGGGCAAAGCCGCGGTCCTCATCCCACTGGCCAGTTCCGCCGGCGGCGAGCAGGCGCACAACGCGCGACACCTGGCCGAGGCCGGCGCCGCGGTCGCTCTCCTCGGCGAGGTATCCCCGGAGGCTCTGCGGGAGGCTGTGACCCCACTCCTCGCCTACCCCACTCGGCGAGCCGCCATCGCGGACCTAGCCCGGTCGCACGGTCGGTCTGACGCGGCCGACCGGCTCGTTGGCATCTTGCTGTCTGTCGCCGCCGACCGTTGACGCCCTCGGCACGAGGGCCTGGTGCAGGCTGTCGATCAGGTGCTGCCAGGGGGACAGCTCCCTGGTCCAGTCGCTGCGGTGGCCAAGAGCGGCGTTGTTCCGGCTGAAGTGGGTCCCCGAGCGGGTTTGGTCCTGGGGTCTGGGCGCGATCTGGTCGAGCCGGGGCAGCTTGTCCGAGATGAGAGGACGCCCGTACCTATGCCCACCTAATGTCGAAGAGGCGAGCAGGGGATGAAGCGCTTGGTAGTTCGGGCATGGCCATGGCCCCCTGATCGAGGCGTCAGGCCAGGGAGCCTGCCTCGGTGCCAGCGCGCCGAGCTTATGGCGACCGACCGAGAGAGCGGCTCCAGTTCGTGCGAGACGGCGAGTAGGGCAGCAGTCCCCGAGGGGCGAACACGGGCCTCCACCTCGGAGGCCTCCCGGGTCCACCTCACCATCGTCAGTCCACAGAGACCTCTTCGTGTACGACCCACGGCGCGTAGTCGGGATGGGTGCAGTGGAGCGCCAGACGTATCCGGGTGCCCTTGTACCTGTCCGCCCAGATCTCGGGGGTAGTCCAGCGCGGGTACATAGTCGGCGTGAGGGAGAAGGGCCGGCCGTCACCCATCGCCAGCTCGAACGGCGCGACGATGCGCCCGATCTTGTTCGCGCCGTCGGCGCTGTCGGCGAACCGATACGGCCCCCAGATCGTGGTGTCGATCTGCTCCTGGGTGGGTTCGCCGGCGGTGACGGGGGCTCGGTCGGGCCAGTCGTCGCGGATGCTCGCCCGGATGGTCAGCTTGTCCAAGGCGAGCGGACGCAAGAGTTGTATGCGTAGCTCCACTCGGTCGCCGTGCTCGGGGACGCACCTCACCTCGAAGTGAGGGTGGAGCTCAGAGTGCCAGCGGCGTTGCTCGATCGTCTTGACGATGTCGGCGAGTTCATTCGATTTCTCCGCAGTGCTGTTGGACTTGCTGGCGGCCCACCATGCTCCGCCGGCGGCGATGGCTGCGGCGAAGGTGCTGACAGCGGAGAGCACGTCTGGCCAGCTGGGGGGATCGGCTTGCAGGATCATGAAGGTGTGACGCCGAACCTGGCCGATCGGTTGCCGATGCGTGTCGCATCAGACCAGGACGGTAATACCCGCGGCGTGTTCTCATGCCTCCGTCGGTCCCACTGGGAGCCCGACGGGGAGGGAACTGGTGACGAACCCACCTGTTGACAAGGCTCGCGAGGTCTACAAGGCGCAGCAGACGCTTGCTGGTCTCTAGGGCGTATCGGAGGAAGAGGGTAGATGTTGGAGCTATGCGCCAACAGCCTTCCGTCTCGGCCTCCCGCCTCGACTCTTGCAACGCTACAGTCGCATGGGGGCACGGGGTGGAAGATCGTTCCATGGAGGGAGCGGGGATGACGGGTGCCGAGATTTCTCCGTCCGATCACCCAAAGCCTCCTGTGCGCCAGGTCCTGACCCGGCTCGTAAAGAAGGGGTGGACGCTACGCAAAGAAAATCACTGGGGCAAGCTCTATTGTCCCTGCGACGACAGCGGATGCACCACCATCCCGATCAGTGGCACCCCTAAAGACGCCGACTGGCACGCCAAACAGATCGCGAGACAAGCAGCTCGTTGTCCCCTCCCTCCAGACGACCCCCGGAGGAGTCGTACCGGCATGAACCGAGACCGGCAGCCATGATAGGACTGTTGACGTTCGTCAACAGATGGCGGAAGCTAGTCATAGGCGGACCGAGGAGAGTCTTGTGCAGTACGAGCTGTGCTTCGTAGTCGCTGGAGCCAACGTCAGTGACGATGCGGCAGTCTCAGTGCTAGCAGATCAGCTTGATGCCATCCTGTCACGAGCTGCTGGCGTGGAGCTCCTCACCCTCCTATCAGAAGGCACAAACGCCATCGATGCCGCCCGTCACGCCGTCGTGTCCTGCAGAGTTCATGTTCCCGAATTGATCTTCCTGCGCCTCGACCGTGACCTAGTGGGGATACCTGAGATCGCCGAGCGAACCGGACGATCTCGCCAGAACGTCACCCAGTGGGTCACAGGTAAGCGTCACAACGATCTCACCCCCTTCCCTGCGCCGGAAGGAACCGTGGGGCGAGCACGAGTCTGGCTATGGACAGAAGTCAACGCATGGCTGCGCCAACTCGAACTCGATGACGGCGTGGCCCACCCTTCGCGCGATGACATGACGGACATCGATTACATGCTGCGCCATGACCGTCTCCGTACGCTGGAGGGGCCGCCTCTGTTAGGCGGTGCCTGGCCGTACTCGCAGGTCAGGGATTCCGTTCTCTGTTGGGGCGATCAAGCCTCAATAGTGGTCGGAAAAGCGCTGACCCCACAGTCGGAGCCGACCACCACTACTGGTGCTGTCGACCTCCTCAGGGTGGGCCGTTAATGCAGGCTTTCATCGTGCTATGCGATGCAGCTCAACGCGACACAGGCACAGGCAAGGTGCACATACTAGGCGCCGACTGGTCTGTTACTGCACCATCTGCCGCTTCCACAGCCGTTGTCGTGTTTCTCCGCGTGCCCTGGGAGGAACTTGCCGTCGAGCGGACTTTCCATCTGCGGCTTGTGGACGAAGCGGGAATTGTGGTGAAAGTCAATGACGATCTGTCGATCGAGTTCGGGGGGCAGATGGGGAGCCTGGCTGACTCCGGTGTGCCCGAAGGCGATCCCAGCCGACTGACCGACATCCACAGCAGCATCGCCGTCACCGTCGCACCACTCCCCCTGGTCCAAGGTGCCACGTACACCTGGTGCTTCGATGTGGACGGCAAAGGCCTGGCTTCGACCACCTTCGTCGTCCGAGCGTCCTAAACCCTGATCTCACTTACAGCAAGAAGCGTCCGCACCTCTTTGAGGCGGAGCGGCGAGCGCTCAGCTCAGTCAGCCTTGGCGAGCTTCAGCAGTTCCATGTCCGCTTTCTATCGGTGGTCGACGTACCACCACGGGTGCCGGTGGATCTCCTCGGCCAGGCGCACACTTTTTCGCGCAGGCGTCAGCCCACTCTCTCCGCTGCGCCTCAGCGATCTCCGCCTCATGGCGGCCACAGCGTCGGACGGGCATCGCCTGACCAACCTCATGCCTTCGAACCTCTGCGGCGAGGAACGCTTTCTTGAACTCCAGCAGGTCGCCGGGTGGTTCGTAGTCGGGCATCGTGTCTCCCCGGGTCAGCCGTTTTTCGTGGCGTATCCGGGTTATATGCCCACCCGGCACCCATTTGACGGGTCAAGCGGTTGCTGCCCACACAGCTGAGGGACTTCCCGGCGGACGGCCGGGAAGGAACCCCTGTGCGGCCTTGAACCCAGAAGGCGGTGGGAAGGTGATCACGATCCACCGTTCTGGCCCTGGCCGACGTGGTCATCTCCCGCAGCGGCGCGGGCACGATCGCCGAGCTGACCGCGCTCGGCAAGGCCGCGGTCCTCATCCCACTGGCCAGTTCCGCCGGCGGCGAGCAGGCGCACAACGCGCGGTACCTGGCCGTGGTTGAGATCGTGGGCCAGGGGTTATTGAGTGTGTATGGGTTAGGGGATGTAGATGTTCGGCTGGGGTGGGGTTGTCATGCCGTTGCCGATGAAGAAGCTGGGGTGCGGGGGCTGGTTGTAGGCGGTGTTCTGCCAGGCGATGGCCTCGCGGTACTGGGTGTCGTGCATCAGGGTGAAGACGCGCCGGTCGGTCACCGACGTCGTCGTGTAGACGCGGAGCGCCGTGTTGTCGGTGGTCGGCCAGACCACCTCCTCACGCCAGTCGCCGAACAGGTCGGCCGACAGTGAGGGCGTCGCCTTGGTGCCGTTGTTGGAGTGGACCCCGGAGGCCGTGAGCAGGCGGCTCTCGCCGCTGGTCGTGTACTTGTCGACCTGGGTACGGTCGAGCAGCTCGCGCACCGGGTCGGCGTCCCACCAGGCCAGGAAGTTCATCGAGGACGGCTTGCGGCCCACGTTGGCGCCCTTGGTGTTCAGCAGGCCGTCGGCCGCGGCGGACCACGACTCGGCGCCCGCGCTGCCGGACCAGATGTCGTCGGAAACGCCGCGCCCGTTGTCGCCGTTCGGCGGGGTGGTCCACAGGACCTGGCCGGTACGGGCGTCGGCCATCCAGGAGCTGGGCTTGCTGCTGTCCTCGTCGACCTTGAACACCTCCAGCCCGGACCGCGACGGGTCGAGGTCGCCGACGTGCATGGCGTCGCCGTGGCCGTTGCCGGTGTTCCACAGGCCCCTGCCGGTGTCGTCCACGCACATGGCGCCGTAGACGATCTCGTCCTTGTGGTCGCCGTCCACGTCGGCCACCGACAGGTTGTGGTTGCCCTGGCCCGCGTACGCGCTGTTGCCTGAGCTGTTGGAGTCGAACGTCCACCGCTTGGTCAGCGTGCCGTTGCGGAAGTCCCACGCCGCGATGACCGTGCGGGTGTAGTACCCGCGCGCCATGACCAGGCTCGGCCTGGTGCCGTCCAGGTACGCCGTGGCGGCCAGGAACCGGTCGACCCGGTTGCCGTAGCTGTCGCCCCAGGACGACACGGTGCCGCGCGGCGGGTCGTAGTTCACCGTGGACATCGCGGCGCCGGTCTGGCCGTTGAACATCGTCAGGTACTCCGGCCCGGACAGGATGTAGCCGGAGCTGTTGCGGTAGTCCGCCGAGGAGCTGCCGATGACCCTGCCGGCGCCGTCGACCGTGCCGTCCGCGGTCTTCATCGCGACCTCGGCCCTGCCGTCGCCGTCGTAGTCGTACACCTGGAACTGCGTGTAGTGGGCCCCGGCGCGGATGTTGCGCCCTAGGTCGATCCGCCACAGGCGGGTGCCGTTGAGGCGGTAGGCGTCCACGTAGACGTCGCCGGTGTAGCCGGACTGGGAGTTGTCCTTGGAGTTCGACGGGTCCCACTTCAGCACGAACTCGTACTGGCCGTCGCCGTCGAGGTCGCCCACGCTGGCGTCGTTCGCGCTGTAGGTGTAGGCGACGCCGTCGGGCGAGGTGCCTCCGGACGGGGGCTGTATGCGCACGTCGAGGTAGTTGCCGCCTCCGAACCGCAGTGACGCCTCCGACGCGGCCTGCTCGGTGCCCCCGACGACCGGCCGCACGGTGTACGAGGCGTCCGCCGCGGCGCCGCTGTCGAAGTAGTTCGTGGACCCGGTGATCGGTGAGGAGTTCAGCTTGGTGGAGCCCCGGTAGAGGTTGAAGGCCACGCTCGCCGGATCGGTGCCGAGCATGCGCCAGGTGACGAAGTTGCCGCTGCCCGACCTGGCGCTGATGAGCCCCCGGTTGAGCCTCTCCGCCTGGCGCGCGTTCGCCGCCGGGGCCGTGGTCGTGGGGGTGGGCGTGGGGGTCACCGTCGGGGGCACAGTGGGCGTGACCGTCGGCGTCACAGTCGGTGTCGGCCCGGTCGAGCCCGTGCAGGTGACGCCGTTGAGCGCGAACGAGCCGGGGACCGGGTTGCTGGAGTTGTCCCACGAGCCGTTGAAGCCGAAAGAGGTGCCGGCACCGGTGGCGAGCGCGGCGTTGTAGCCGGCGTCGGCCGCGGTGACCTGCGTACCGCTCTGGGTCACGGTGGCGCCCCAGGCCTGGGTGACCTGCTGGCCCGCGGTGAAGTTCCACACGAGCTTCCAGCCGTTGACGGCGTCACCGAGGTTCGTCACGCTGACGTTTCCCGTGAAGCCTCCGGCCCATTGGGAGGCGACCGTGTAGTCCACCCGGCAGCCCGCGGCGGCGGCCTCGGCGCCGGCCGAGACGGCCGTGACCGTGGCGGCCAGCGTGATCGCCGCCGACCCCATGACCACCAGTCGACGCACCGGGGATTTGGCGATGTGGCGCATGACTCTCCCTTTCACGAGAGATTTATCGAAGCGCTTCGATTTTCAACGACCGGTAAAACCGCCTGGTCGGCGCCTTCGGATTCGGATCTGGTCGGAAGCTAGACGAATGCATACGAAACCGCCACAACAGCGGCCGCGCGGCCGCTGTTCCAATCGGTGAGGCCGGCGGGGTAAACCGGGGCTCACCTGGGGGTATCAATTCGACGCCGCGAGTCTCCGGCATGAGAGGTGCTGAAACTTTCAACGGCCGAGCGCATGTGCGACGGGGAGTGACGGTATTGGGTACGGGCCCCGGCACGGACGGGAACAGAGAATCCGGTAACGGAGACCCGGCACGCGGTACGGCCGGGGAGGAGCGGGGAAGGGACCGCTGGTGGCGGCCGTTGTCCCGATGGCTGGTGGAAGGGCCGCCGACCAAGGACGCGCACGCGACCCCCGCCAAGCAGCACCCCTGGTGGCGCGTCATGTGCCTCACCGGGGTGGACTACTTCTCGACCCTCGGATACCAGCCGGGCATCGCCTTCCTGGCCGCCGGCCTGCTGTCGCCCATCGCCACGCTGGTGCTGGTGGCCGTCACGCTGTTCGGCGCGCTGCCGGTCTACCGGCGCGTCGCGGAGGAGAGCCCGCACGGGCAGGGCAGCATCGCCATGCTCCAGCGCCACCTGCCGGGATGGCCGGGGAAGTTCCTCGTGCTCGTGCTGCTCGGCTTCCTGGCGACCGACTTCATCATCACCATCACCCTGTCGGCCGCCGACGCCACCGCGCACGTCATCGAGAACCCCCTCGCGCCCGGCGTGCTCCACGGGCACAGGATCGGGGTCACGCTGGCGCTCGTCGCCCTGCTCGGGGCGGTGTTCCTCGCGGGCTTCGGCGAGGCCATCGGCATCGCGGTGGGCCTGGTCACCGTCTACCTGGCCCTCAACCTGGTCGTCGTCACGGTGGCCCTCCAGCATCTGGTCACGACGCCCGGACCGGTGCTGCACTGGGAGGCGCTGCTGAGCGCCCACTACTCCAGCCCGCTGGTCATGATCGGGGTGGCGCTGCTGGTCTTCCCCAAGCTGGCGCTGGGACTGTCGGGCTTCGAGACCGGTGTGGCCGTGATGCCGCTGATCCGGGGCTCGAAGAACGACGACCCCGAGCACCCCGTGGGCAGGATCCAAGGCGCCAAGCGCCTGCTCACCACGGCGGCGTCGATCATGAGCTTCTTCCTCATCGCCAGCAGCTTCACCACGGCCGTGCTGATTCCCGCCAGGGAGTTCGCGCGCGGCGGCAGGGCCAACGGGCGTGCCCTCGCCTACCTGGCCCACACCTACCTGGGTCCGGGATTCGGCACCGTGTACGACATCAGCACGATCACCATCTTGTGGTTCGCCGGGGCGTCGGCCATGGCCGGCCTGCTGACGGTCGTGCCGCGCTACCTGCCGAGGTACGGCATGGCGCCCCACTGGGCCACCGCCACCCGCCCGCTCGTCCTGGTCTTCACCGCCGTGGCGTTCACCATCACGATCATCTTCAGGGCCGACGTGGACGCCCAGGGCGGCGCGTACGCCACTGGCGTGCTCGTCGTGATCCTCTCCGCGGCGCTGGCCGTGACCATCTCGGCCCACCGGCGGGGTGACCGGCGCGGGCTCGTCCACTTCGGTGTGATCACGCTGGTCATCGCCTACACCGCGATCGCGAACATCTTCGAGCGCCCCGAAGGCATCAAGATCGCCTCGTTCTTCATCGGCACGATCATCGTCACCTCCTTCGTCTCCCGTGCCACCCGGTCGCTCGAACTGCGGGTGGAGGAGGTCAGGCTGGACGAGCGTGCGCGGCGGTTCGTCCAGGAGGCGGCGGCGTCGGGGCAGCTCGTTCTCGTCTCCACCAACCCGGACGAGCGCGGCCGCGCCGACTACCACGGGAAGGAAAGGCGATCCCGTCGGCTGCACCGCCTCATGCCGGACGTGCCCGTGCTCTTCCTGGAGGTGACGATCGGCGACGCCTCGGAGTTCAGCAGCACGCTGGAGGTCAAGGGGGAGGAGCGGGAGGGCTGCCGCTTCCTCACCACGCGGAGTCCCTCGGTGCCCAACGCGATCGCCGCCATCCTCCTCCACCTGCGGGACATGACCGGTCTCATCCCGCAGGTCTACTTCCACTGGCCCGAGGGCAATCCTGTGCTCGCCCTGCTCGGCTATCTCATCCTCGGCGGAGGGGACGTCCCCCAGCTGACCCGGGAGATCCTCCGCAGGGCCGAGCCCCGCGCGGACCGCCGTCCCCAGGTCCACGTCGGCTGAACGCCCCAGGCGACGCGGGTCAGGAGGCCGGGCGGCTCGTCTCCAGCAGTTCGCGCTCGAACCACGTGATGGTCCGGAGGAGCCCCGCGGTCACGTCGACCTCCGGACGCCAGCCGAGCCGTTTGGCTGCCAGGGACGTGTCGGGGCGGCGCACACCGGGATCGTCCACCGGCCGGTCGACGAACGTGATCGGCGACGACGAGCCCGTCAGGTCGCGGATCATCGTGGCGAGCCGGAGCATGGACAGCTCCGACGGGTTGCCGATGTTGACGGGTCCCTCGAAACCGCTGTCGGCCAGGGTGAGCACCCCGTGCACGGTGTCGTCGACGTAGCAGATCGACCGGGTCTGGCTGCCGTCCCCCGTGACGGTGATGGGCTCCCCGCTGAGCGCCTGGCGGACGAAGGTCGGGATGGCACGCCCGTCGTGCGGGCGCATGCGCGGGCCGTAGGTGTTGAAGATCCGCACGATGGCCGTGTCCACGTCATGGGAGTTGCGGTAGGCCGTCGTCAGCGACTCGGCGAACCGTTTCGCCTCGTCGTACACGCTGCGCGGTCCCACAGGGTTGACGTTCCCCCAGTACGTCTCGCGCTGCGGGTGCTCCAGCGGGTCCCCGTACACCTCGCTCGTGGAGGCGAGCAGGAAGCGCGCGTTCTTCTCGCGCGCGAGGCCGAGCGCGTGCAGCGTGCCGAGGCTGCCGACCTTGAGCGTGGCGATCGGATGGCGCAGGTAGTCGGTGGGCGACGCGGCCGAGGCGAAGTGCAGCACCAGGTCCACCTGGCCCGGCACGTGGACGAAGCCCGTGAGATCACACTCGACGAGGCGGAACCTCGGGCGGTCCATCAGGTGCTCCACGTTGGTGGGCGAGCCGGTGAGGAAGTTGTCCATGCAGATCACGGAGGCGCCCTCGGCCAGCAGGCGCTCGCACAGATGCGAGCCGAGGAATCCCGCGCCTCCGGTGACCACCACTCGGCGTGCCGTCATGGAACGCTCACCCCCATCAGGTTCACGGCGGCATCCAGTACCGCTTCGGTGCCGATTTCCAGCAGGCCCGGGTCGGGCCGGCTGCCATGGGGGTCGCCGGACCGTCCAGCCCACAGGGCCACATGCCGTCCTGTGGGCGGTGGTCCCCACTGGTGGGGCGAGACCGGTCCGAACAGCACCACCGACGGTGTGGCGCAGGCCGTCGCCAGGTGGGCGACGCCGGTGTCTCCGCAGATGACCAGGCGCGCTCCCGCGACGAGCCCCGCCAGCGACCGGAGGTCCGTACGCCCCGCGAGCACGCTCTCGACGGGCAGCCCGGCGAGCGTGCCCACCCGGAAGGCGAGCGACCGTTCCGCCGCGTTCCCGGTGACCAGCACCCGATGCCCGGCGCGGGAGAGTGTGGCGGCCACCTCCGCGAACCGCTCGGAGGGCCAGCACCGCGCCCGCGACGCCGCGCCCGGATGGACGATCACATACCCGCCCGTACCGTCCCGCGCTGCCGGGCCGGTGTGGAGGAGGAGGTCGGCCGGGTCGGCGGCGATGCCGTACCACTCCAGCAGATCGCACCACCTTCGCACCTCGTGCGTCTTCTGGCGCCAGGGCGGGCCGTCGAGGCCGGGGAACTCCGGGTGGGCGTGCGTGAGCAGCCGCCGGGGGCGGATGCGGCTCAGCGCGGCGATGCTCTCGGGCCCGCGCCCGTGCAGGTTCACCGCGACGGCGGGCCGGTCGGCGGGCACCGGGCCCGTGCCGGAGACGTCGATCAGCTCGTCGACGGCCCCGACCAGCGGGACCAGGCCCGACAGGGCGACGGGCGCGGCCAGCGCGATCCGGTGATCGGGATGGGCCCGCCGCAACCCCCGCAGGGCCGGAACCGCCGTGAGCAGGTCGCCCAGTCCCAGCCCGCGCAGCACCAGCAGCACAGGCGCCGATGAGGTCACGGCCATGACGTCTCGGTCGACGGGCAGACGACGAGCTCACGGATCTCGCAGCCCCTGGGCTGGCCGAGCGCGAACACGACGGTCGCCGCGACATCCTCCGGCTGGTTCAGGTGGGCGTCCGGTCCTGGCTTGTACCGCTCGTCGCGCCCCTCGAAGAAGCTCGTGTGCATGCCGCCCGGCACCAGTAGCGTGACCCCCACCTCGCCGGCGAGCTCGGCGGCCAGTGCCCGGGTGAACCCGACGACGCCGAACTTCGCCGCGCAGTACGCCGTGGCGTCGCCCACCGCCCGGAGGCCGAGCGTCGACGCGCACGTCACGACGCGGCCTCCCGAGCTGCGCAGGTACGGCAGGGCGGCGCGGACCACCGACGCGGTGCCGAGCAGGTTGACCCGGATCACCCGTTCCCAGTCGGCCGCGGGCACCGCCGACAGCGGCCCGCACATGTCGATCCCGGCCGCCGTCACCACGCCGTCGAGACCGCCCGCGCGCTCGGCCAGCTCCTGTACGGCCCGTTCCGCCTGCTCGCGGTCGGCGAGGTCGGCCACCACGTGGTCGACGCCGTTCTCAGGAGGGTTGACGTCGATCACCAGTGGCCGCCCGCCGACCTTGCCGACGGCGGTGACCGTGGCCTTCCCCAGACCCGACGCCCCGCCGGTGACCAGGATGTTTCCGATCATCGATGCTGCTCCTCGTTCGCAAGGGGGGCTCCGGTTCTGATGAGCGGTTCCGTCCTCAGGAATGGCTCACATCACCTCCTGCGCGGCGGCGATCAGGCCGGTCGTGGAATGGCCGGGCACGCTGGGCAGGACGACGATCTCGCCGCCGCTGCGGCGCACCGCCTCGGCCTCGGGGAGTTCCCGCCCCGTGTAGTCGCCGCCCTTCACCCACACATCCGGACGAAGGCGCTCGATGAGCCTGGACGGGGTGTCCTCCGTGAAGACCACCACCGCGTCCACGCACCCGAGCGCCCGCAGGATCTCCACCCGGTCGCGCTCGGCGACGACCGGACGGCCGGGTCCCTTGAGCCGGCGCACGGAGTCGTCGTCGTTCACGCACACGATGAGCGCGTCGCCGAGGGCCCTGGCCTGCCGCAACAGGCTGACGTGACCGGCGTGGAGCAGGTCGAAGCATCCGCCCGTGGCGATCAGCCTGCCGCCCGTCGCCCGTACCAGGGCCGCCAGTTCCGCGGCCGTACGGGGGCGGTCGCCGAGCGCGGGTTCGGGAAGCCGGAGGGCCGCGGCCCCGCCGGCCTCGACGAACCGGGTGGCCTCGATCACCGCGACCGTCACCGCGTCCTGGATCGACGCCCCGTCGCGCAGCGCCAGCGTCGCCGCGGCGGCGAACCTGTCTCCGGCCCCGCAGGAGTCGCGCCCGGCGACCGGGCCAGGCGGCGGCACGCGCGCGGTCCGGCCGCCGCGGCTCGCCAGCACCGCGCCGCGCATGCCCAGCGTGACGGCGACCGCGCCCGCGTGGAGCTCACGCACGAGCTGGCGGGCGGCGGGTTCGGGGTCGCAGGGCCGCGCGCACAGCACGGCCGCCTCCGCCTCGCTCGGGGTGACCAGCGCGCAGCCCGGTACGGGAAGCGCGCCGGAGGGGTGGGGGTCCCAGACCACCGGCACGGTCAGGCCGTTGAGGAGGTGGCGGACGGTCTCACCGGTGCCGCGCCCGTAGTCGGACACCAGCACCGCGCCCGCGTTCCGCAGCACGTGGGCCGCCCGGTCGCCCTCGGGGCCGCGCCAGGCCCGCCCGTCGCCGGTGTCGATCCTGAGCAACGTCTGGCCGCGCGCGCGGACCCGCGTCTTGCGCGACGTCGTACCGCGGAGCGGCAGCCGTACGACCTCGGCGAAGCCGGACAGCAGTGCGCGCAGGCGCTGCCCGGAAGCGTCCTCGGCGAGGGCCGTGATCAGCACGACCTCGGCGCCCTCGCGCGCCGCGAGCAGTGCCGCGAGGCCCGCGCCTCCGGGACGGCGGTGCTCGGAGCGCCCGAGCACCACAGGGACCGGCGCGTCCGGGCATATCCGGTCCGCGTCGCCCTCGATGTCCACGTCGAGCAGCGAGTCGCCGACGACGACGATCGGCCGGGCCGTCATTCCCCGGACCCGTCGAGCACGTCGCAGAGCATGTGGATGACCGCGAGGTGGACCTCCTGAACGGTCGCGTTGTCCGGTGAGGGGACAGAGAGCGCGTCGTCGCACAGCCCGGCCAGAGGGTTCGGGGCCGGGCCGGTCAGCGCCCAGGTGATGAGCCCTCCCGCCCGGCCCGCGCCGGCCGCCGCGAGGACGTTCTCGCTGGCCCCGCTGGTGGAGAGGCAGAACAGCACGTCGCCGGGGCGCCCGTGCGCCCGTACCTGGCGGGCGTACACCTCCTCGGCGCCGAAGTCGTTGGCGATCGCGGTCGACGTCGAGGTGTCGGCGTGCAGGGGGATGGCCGCGTACGGGCGGCGGTCGGTGCGGAAGCGGCCCACCAGCTCGGCCGTCAGGTGCTGCGCCTCGGCCGCCGAGCCGCCGTTGCCGCAGGCGAGCAGCCGTCCCCCGCCGGACAGCACCTTCGCCAGCTTGCGGCCCCAGATGTAGATCTTCGGGGTGTCGGCGTTCACGGCGGACAGCGCGGCGCTCAGGCGCGAGAGATGTGGGTGCATGGCTCAACCTCCCGCCGTGGCGAGCCTGTTCAGGCGGTCGCCGATCAGGCTGCGGTAAACCGACTCGGTCTGGGCGGCCACGTGCGACCAGCCGTACCTCGACCGCGCGCGCCGCACCCCGGCGGTGGCGAGCGAGGTACGGAGGTCGGGCCGGGCGAGCAGGTCGCGCAGCACCTCGGCGAGCACCCGGGGGCGGCGCGGGGGCACCAGGATGCCGCAGCCGGCCACCGTGTCCAGGTGGCCCCCGACCGCCGACGCGACGACCGAGACCCCGCAGGCCATCGCCTCCAGCGGCACCATGCCGAACGGCTCGTACCACGGGGTGGTGACCACGACCTGCACGGACCGCATCAGCGCGGGTACGTCCGCGCGGTCGACGCTGCCGATCAGGCGCACCCGTCCGTCCAGGCCGGACGCGGTGGCCAGCCTGCCGAGCCGCAGCACCTCGTCGTCGCCGGGCTCGCCGCCCGCGACGATCAGCTGCGCTCCCGGCACGTGCCGCAGCGCCTCGATGATGGTGTCGACGCCCTTGCGGGGGACGAGCCTGCCGATGCTGAGGATCCGCACGTACCCGTTCTGGTCGGCGTGCCGCATGATGGGACCGTCGGGGCGGAAAAGCGCCAGGTCGACGCCGCAGGGGACGACTGCGACGCGCTCGATGGGCACGCCCATCGCCGTGAGCTCCTTGACCTCGTCGCCGCAGGTGGCGATGACCGCGGACGCGCGCTGCCCGATGTCGTACTCGATGGCGACGCGGCTCGGCGGGCTGGTGTCGGCCGTGCCCTGCCAGCGCCGTTTGACCGTGCCGAGCGCGTGAAACGTCTGGACGACCGGTATGCCCAGCTCGCCGGCCGCCGTGAGCGTGGCCATCCCGCTCATCCAGAAGTGGGCGTGCGCCACGTCGGGCCGTTCGGTCTCCCAGCGCCGTGCCAGGTAGGCGGCGAAGGCGGGCATGTGGGGCAGCAACTCGTCCTTGGGCACCGGCTCCGGCGGCCCGGCGGGCACGTGCTCGACGGTCACTCCCGGTGCCAGCGGGGCCATGACGGGCTCGTCCTTGTCCGTGCGCCGCGTGTAGACCCTCACCTTGTGCCCGAGCGTGGCGAGCGCGGCGGCCAGGCCCGCGACGTGGACGTTCTGCCCGCCCGCGTCCACCCCGCCGACCGCGGCCAGCGGGTTGGCGTGCTCGGACACCAGGGCGATCCTCATCGCGCTCCCTCCTTGACGCCGCTCGAACTCGCCGCGTGGCCCGGCCCGCCCCCGTTGGTGTTCGCGCCCCCGGCCTTGGCACGCGATCGCGCTTCGAACCGCCGGGACATCAGATCGAGGACGGTGTCGACGACCTGCTCGCTGGTCACGGACGACAGGCAGGGATGGCCGGGCACCGGGCACACGCGCGCCCTGCTCCCCCGGCAGGGGGCCTCCTGGTCGCCCAGCAGCACGACCGGCACGCGGTACGGCGCCCAGCGCTCCGAGGGCACGACGGGGGCGAACAGGCTGATCACGGGCGTGCCGACCGCCGCGGCCAGGTGGGCGGGGCCGGTGTTGGCGACCACGACCACCGCCGCTCCGGCGAGCACGGCCGCGAGCTCGGGAAAGGTGGTGACCCCGCCGAGGTCGGAGCCGTACGCCCCGGCGACCTGGGCGGTCAGCGCCTGCTCGTCCGGATCCCCGGTCACGACCACGCGCGCCCCCGCGAACACCAGGTCCCGCACCGTCTTGGCGTGCAGGTCCGCGGGCCACGCCCGCGCGGGCGCCGAGGTGCCGGGGTGGACGACCACGTAGCCGGGCGGCCCGGTGAACTGGTGCACCGAGGGCAGGGGACGGCGCACGGCGAGCGCGCCGTCGTCGCCGGAAGGCAGCTCGAACCCGGCGGCACGTGCCAGGTCGAGCATGCGCACGGCCTCGGGCACGTCGACGGTCTCGTCCACGATGTGCCTGACGTCGAGCAGCGACCCGGGGTAGTCCTCGCTGATCGCGGCGATCCGGGGGACGCCCGCGAGGCGCAGCAGCAGGGCCAGCGGCAGCGACGACTGGTGGAACGACGTGAAGATCAGGGCCAGCTCGGGGGCGGTCTTCTCGACCAGGGAGACGAGCCGGTCCACATGGGGGCGTTTCAGCGGCAGCGGGTCGGGGTCGATCCACGGGGCACGCCATTGCAGCACCTGGTCGACGCCGGGCAGCAACTGGGCGGCGGCGCCGCCGTGCGGGCCGGTGAGCAGTACCACTTCCCTGGCCCCCGCCGCGACCGCCCGGATCGCCGGCCCGGCCAGCAGGACGTCGCCCGCGTTGTCGAGCCTCGCCACAAGAACGGTCCCGGTCACCGGCGCACCCGCAGTTCTCCACGGAGGCGGTGCGCGCAGGCCACGGGTGGGATGATCACGCTGGTCACGGCCATCCGCAGGATCTCCTCAGGAGTACGGGGTCCGGGAGCGAGCCGAGCCCAGAGGAACTCGGCGGTGAGCACGAGCCAGGCCACCCCGGCGGCCACGCCGAGAGCGGGAAGGCGCCGGTCCCGCCGGCGGACGGCCGCGGCCGTGAGCAGGGCACATGACGCGAGCCCCAGCGCGGTGGTCACGGTGTGCTGGGCCAGGCGGCCGGGAACGCCTCCGACTGCGGCCCGCCAGCCCGTCCCGTGGAGCCGCCGCATCAGCGCGTCGTCGGCGTTGCCCCGCTGGGCGCGCACGCTGGTCCAAAAGCCGTCGTCGCGGATCGGGTGGCTGGTGACGCGCCTTCCCTTGGCGAGCCCGTAGCCCGCCTTGAGCAGCCGCAGCGCGAGGTCGGCGTCCTCGCGGTAGGCGTGCGGGAAGCGCTCGTCGAAGCCGCCGGCGGCCTCCAGCGCGGACCGGCGGTAGGCCATGTCGGCTGTGACCCAGCCCGCTTCCATCAGGCCGGCCGTGTTCCGCTCGGCGTCGGTGGGCCGCCGCCAGGGGGGCAGCCGCACCTCCAGGCGTCCCTGGCACCCGGCGACGTCCTCGGGAAGGTCGGCGAGGTCGGTGAGCAGTGCTTCCTTCCATCCGGGCAGCGGCATCACGTCGTCGTCGAGGAAGGCGATCCACGGCGTCCCGGCAGCTCGCCAGCCGAGGTTCCTCGCGGCGGCGGGCCCCCGCCCGCAGGTGCGCAGCACCCGGACGCCGTCCGGAACCTTGAGCGGCGGGCGGAACCGGGGACGGTCGTCCACCACGATGATGTCGAGGTCCGGCGCGAGCGCGGCCAGGGTCCGGTTCAGGCTCGGCCGGCCGATGGTGGGGATCACGACGGTGATCATGAGGCGAACACCTCCCCCCGGCGCACGAGGTACGGCCCGATGGCGAGCACGTCCACCGGCGAGGAGCCGAAGCACTCCAAGGCGTCACGCGGGTCGTCCACCATGGGCCGGCTCGCGGTGTTGAGGCTGGTGTTGACCAGCACGGGAAGCCCGGTGCGGGCGCAGAACGCGTCGAGCAGCCGGGCGAGCAGCGGATCGGTGCCCGGGTCCACGGTCTGGACGCGTGCCGTCCCGTCGGTGTGCAGGACGGCGGGGATCCGCTCGCGCCACTCGGGCCGCACGTCGTGGACGAACAGCATGTACGGGCTCGGCAGGGGGCCACGCTCGAAGATCTCGGGAGCGCGCTCGGCGAGCACCATCGGGGCGATCGGGCGGAACTGCTCGCGTCCCTTCACGGCGTTGAGCCGCTCGGTGTTGGCGGCCCGCCCGGGGTGGGCGAGCAGCGAGCGGCGCCCGAGCGCGCGCGGGCCGTACTCAGAGCGTCCCTGGAACCACGCGACGACGCGGTCGGCGGCCAGCTCGGCGGCCACCGCCTCCGCCAGGTCGGCGGGCCGCCGGTACGGGACCTGCGCGGCCGTGAGCCACGCGGCCAGCTCCTCGTCGTCCCATCCCCTGCCGAGGTCGGCGCCGGTCATCGGCGCCACCGGCTCCCCGTGCAGCTGCGACAGGTACAGCGCGCCGCCGAGCGCGGTGCCCGAGTCGCCCGCCGCAGGCTGCACCCAGATCCCGTCGAACGGTCCCTCGTGCAGCAGCCGGGTGTTGGCCACGCAGTTGAGCGCGACGCCTCCGGCCATCGTGAGGCACCGCTCCTTCGTACGCTCGTGCAGCCACCCGGCGAGCTCCAGGAGCACCTCCTCCAGGCGGGCCTGGACGCTGGCGGCGAGGTCGGCATGGTCGGCCGTCCAGCGGTCCTCCGCCGCGTGGTCGTTCCGGCTGAGCGCCTTGGCGTAGCCGCTCCAGTCGATCGGCTCGACGCGGAACCCGCCGTCGCCGGTCGTGTAGATGAGCTCCCGCAGCGCGCCGAGGTGGCGTGGCTCGCCGTACGCCGCGAGCGCCATCACCTTGTACTCGTCGCTGGACCGCAGGAAGCCGAGGTGCGCGGTGACCTCCTCGTACATCAGCCCGAGCGAGTGGGGCAGCTCTTGGGCGGCGAGGACGGTCAGCTCGCCGTCCCGGTAGTGCCCTGCCAGGTGGGACACGGCCTCGCCCCGGCCGTCGCAGACCAGCACGGCCGAGTTGCGGTACGGCGCGGCCAGCCCGGCGGACGCGGCGTGGGCCACGTGGTGGGGCACGTAGCGGACCTGCGCGGAGTCCAGGCCCGGCAGGGCCGTGGCGAGGAACGCCGGGGCGCGGCGCGCGTAGGTCGTGCGGAGCTCTTCCCAGTTCTCGTCCAGCCCGTGCTCGGCGGGATTCGCGAGGTCGAGCCGCACCAGCTCCGGGTCGTAGGAGTAGGCGACGCCGTCCAGGTCCTCGGGCCGCAGCCCGGCCTGCTCCAGGCACCACGCGGCCGCCCGCTCGGGCAGTTCCCACGCCGAGAAGGGCACCGGGCGCTTGCCATGCTTGCGGCGGCTGAACCGCTCCTCCTCCGCGGCCGCTACGACCTCTCCGTCCACGACCAAGGCCGCTGCCGGATCATGAAATATGGCGTTGATCCCCAGAAACCGCATCGGCTTACCTCCGTTGGGCCGCGGGAGTCTGGTTACCGACAGGAGCGGCTGCCAAACGCGGCTTTGCGTATAAGTCGAGGTAGAGAGGTGGGAATCTTGAACTTTGTCACGCTACGTAGCAGATGGCGGGGTTTTGTCGTCATGTAGCCCGGGTAGCCAACGCGTGGGGAGGTGCCGCTTGCCGAGCATGGACCACGCGCCCGCCGCGGTGCTGTTCGACCGTGACGGCACGCTGATCGAGGACGTCCCGTACAACGCCGAGCCCGCACGCGTGGAGGCCGTGCCCGGAGCCCGCGAGGCGCTGGACCGGCTGCGCGAGGCCGCCGTGCCGGTCGGCGTCGTGAGCAACCAGTCGGGCGTCGCCAGGGGCCTGATAGCTCCCGCCGCGCTCGCGGCCGTCAACGCGCGCGTGGAGGAGCTTCTCGGGCCGTTCGACGTCTGGGCGGTGTGCCCGCACGACGAGGCGGACGGATGCCCGTGCCGCAAGCCCGCGCCCGGCCTCATCCTGCGCGCCGCGGCCACCCTCGGCGTCCGGCCCGAGTACTGCGTCGTCATCGGGGACATCGGCCGTGACATGCAGGCCGCCCGCGCCGCCGGAGCGCGGGGCATCCTGGTGCCGACGGCCCAGACGCTGCCCGCGGAGGTGGCCGCGGCCTGGGAGGTCGCCGCCGACCTGGGCCTCGCCGTGGAGATGGCGCTGAGCGCGTGTCGCGCGCCCGGCTTACTTCCCACGGCTGAAGCCGGGCGCCTCCAGGTTCGAGGCCCTCGATGAGGATCCTGTTCTGGCACGTGCACGGGTCGTGGGCCACCGCGTTCGTCCAGGGCGCCCACGACTACGTCGTGCCACTGACGCCCGGCCGCTGTCCCGACGGCCGTGGGCGGGCGAGGACGTACCCCTGGCCCGGCACCGTGCGCGAGGTGCCGTGCGGACGCCTCGCCCGCGAGGAGTTCGACGTGGTCGTACTGCAGCGGCCACACGAGATCGAGCTGGCGGAGCGCTGGACCGGCCGCCGCCCCGGCCGGGACGTGCCTGCGGTCTACGTCGAGCACAACACCCCGGCCGGAGACGTCCCGCACACCCGGCATCCGCTGGCGGGCCGCGACGACATCCCCCTGGTCCACGTCACCCACTTCAACGCGCTGTTCTGGGACTCTGGCCTGGCCCCCCTCCACGTGATCGAGCACGGGGTCGTCGACCCGGGCTACCGCTACACGGGCGAGCTGGCACGCGCGGGCGTGGTCGTCAACGAGCCCATCCGCCGCCGCCGGGTGGCCGGCACCGACCTGCTACCCGGCTTCGCGGCGGCCGTCCCGCTCGACGTCTTCGGCATGAAGGTAACCGGCCTTCCCGCCGACCTGGGTACGGCCGGTCGGCTCGGCGTCTTCGAGGATCTGCCGCAGGGCCGGATGCACGCCGAGCTCGCGCGGCGCCGGGTCTACCTGCATCCCTACCGGTGGACCTCGCTCGGGTTGTCCCTGATCGAGGCGATGCTCCTCGGGATGCCGGTCGTCGCGCTCGCGACCACGGAGGCCGTCGAGGCCGTGCCACCGGAGGCCGGGGTGGTCTCGACGCGCCCGGCCACGCTGGTCGACGCGCTACAGGCCTTCGCGGACGATCCGCCGCGCGCGCGGCAGGCGGGCAAGGCCGCGCGCGCCTCCGCCCTCACGCGGTACGGCCTGGAACGCTTCCTCGCGGACTGGGACCGCCTGTTCCGCTTGAGCATCCGTCCGTCCTCAGGTACGCCACCGCCGTAGGCAGGCGGATCAGGCGCGCCAGGCCGTGCTTCTCCGCCAGGGCGAACGCCATGAGCACCGCGACGGGAGGTGGTCATCCTGATCGGCGGCGGGCTGACCGGCCGTTTGGCGAACACGCCGAGGAACGTCGCCTCCGCCTGCCGCTGCGGCATGCCCCGCAGGTCCACCACGCTGAGCTGCTCCGGCGTCCGCAGGTCACCCGCCAGGCGTACCCGCGCGGGGGGACACGCCATCCGAGAGGACATGGTCGGCGGCCCACCAGGCGTTCCTAGTGTGCGCGCTAGCCCTTGAACGTTTCGGTATGGGAGCCGTAATCGGGAAGCGCGTCGCGCATCTCGTCGGTGATCCGGGGCGGGGGCAGCGGCGCGATCTCGCGCTCGTGGAAGGTGAGCAACTCCTCGCCGCGCTCGTACAGACCCCTGACCAGCTCCAGCCACGGCCCGACCACCGCAGGGTCGGTGACCCGTCGACCGCCGAGGTGCCCGCCGACATTGTCGTACAGCACCTCGTACAGGAGGGAGTCCGACAAGACCAATAGCTCAGGCAGTGGCTCCAGGTCGCGCACGGCCTCCGCCGGGACCACCCGGATCCGCTCTCCCGCTCCCACCCTGGCCGCCAGAAGGTGCATCTCCCATTGCAGGTAGGGCGTGAACGGCCGCTCGGCGATTCTGACCCGATGGACGGCGGGCCGCGCACCGTAGAAGCCCTTCAACGCCGCGCCCATCTCGGCCGCGAGTGCCAGCGCCCTGTCCCAGTCGCCGTCCATCATGGCCCGCCAGCTCGCCACGTCAGGCTCATAGAAACTCTGCGCCCGCTCCAGCTTCCACAGCGACCCCGTGGCCGCCTCGAACGCGGCGCCGAACTCCTCGCCGTATTCGTCAGCCGACAGGACCACGCCGACCTCCCTGAGACGCTCAACATTGACGCTCACGAACTCTCCACTGATTTCCAACGAGCCAGACCATCACGAACTCGGTGTCCATGCCTGCGCCACCAGAGCCGAACCCACAGCACCTGCATGCCGAGAACCGACGTGAACACGACGAGCCGAGGTCGCGATCACCGCCCTACAGGCCGAGCATCCGGGCTAATTTCCCTACCGAGCTGCCCGGGTTGGCAGGCACCTCGTAGTCATTGCTAGCGCTGTATGTGTCGGCGCGTACCGTCGCTGACCTGTAATTCGAATAGGGAAAATTTTCTGGCAGGTTCTTGTCGTGAACGCCGAAATCCCTCAGTCTTCTCCTCAGAATGCTCTGGCTGGCATGTGAGCGGTGGTCGGCGAAGTGCCAGAGCAGCCACACCTCGAAACAGGGATTGCTGATGGCGACCTTGATGGATGCGTGTTTGGCTGCGGAAATCGCCTTTTCGAGAGTCTCGTGGTCGTCCACGTCGACCACGCACCATACATGTTCGTACTCGTCGCCGGCGGGAGCCTCCGACGCGATGGCCACGGCCTTCTTCACGACTCTCTCCGGATCGCGGCCGATGCCTTCCACGCGCAGCCTGTACACCTCTACGCCAGTCGCCCGGAGCTCTTTGGCCAATCCCTTGAAATACTGAGGTTCCGTGTTGATGCCCTCGGTGACGATGAGGATGCGTGGCTTCTCTTGCTTTGTTCTGAGGCGTCGACGTAGATCGCTCGAACCACGTGAAAGTCGGCCGCTCACGGCCTCTCCTGGAGTACGACCGCCCGGAGTTCTTCGGGCGAAACCATGGGAACTGCACCGTAACGGCCCTGGAGATAACGTTTCTCGTAATTGTCTGTCGGCCTTACGGGAAACTCGGCAAGAGAGAACAGTTCGGTCCCGCCATCGGGGGCCTTCTCAGTGAACCAGATCTCGTCTTTTGAGAGATGGACTCCCGTCATATGCCCGAGTAGGGTCGTCTCGTGCGACGTGAATATGAGTTGGGCGCCTTTCGGGTTCAGCTCAGGGTCCTTGAACATCTCCACGAGCGCGGCGGCGAGGCGTGGATGAAGGCTGGCGTCGAGCTCATCTACAGCCATGACATGACCGTTGTGCAATGCGAGGAGTGCGGGAACTCCCAGCGCCAGCCAAGAGACCGTCCCGCTGCTCTCCTCCTCCAGCGACAGAAGAAAAGGTCCGTTGGGACCTGCTCCGGAGTGTGTGAATCTGAGCCTCTTCTTCAGTTCAGCGAGAATCTCTTCCATGGCAGGAGCGAGGGGAGGGGTACTTTCTGAGTGCGGGTATGCGTCGAAGGCGCCTTTTATAATTCCCACGATGCCTTCATCGAGGTCTACTTCGTCCAGAACCATTCCGGTGATCCCCAGGTCGGCAAACCTGAGCAGGCCTATCGCCTTCGAAAGCAGGCTTTCGTCCTCCATGATGTTACGCGCCCAGGTGATGCGTGCACGCCGATCTGCCTCGGTGTACTGGGCGTACCGTAGGTGATTCGTGATCCACCGGTAGACATCACCGAGTGACTTATGGTTACTGTTGGTGGCGGTTGAGAGGTAGAGGGCCGTGGGGCGAAGAAGGCGAGCGATACGCGCGTTCTCTCCGTGAAGGAAGCGTCCGAACTCAATGTCATCGCCGCTGGGTCCGTTGCGCTCGAAGAGCATCCTTTTTCGCCCGGTCGGGTAGCTGTAGAGCCATTCCTTCTGAACACCTGTCACCGACGACTCGAATCCGTAGGTGAAGCGCACTCCATCGAGGACGAAGTCGATCTCATACAGGGATGTGCGGGTCCTGGAGGCGGCGTCGAGGGTGAATGGGTGACTGGGGAAATGGTTTCTGCTGCCCCAGGTGGTGGCGGAGTGCGTAACGGCCTGGACCATGAAGTCCAAAGCTTCGAGAAGTGTCGACTTACCGGAGGCGTTCGCACCGTATATCCCAGCAACGCGAGTCGTGACCGCGATCCAATCCTGATCGACCGGCTTGGAGCCGCTGAAGCTGCTGCGGACCAGTGAGAACTCGGCGCTATCGCGGATGCTGCGGTGGTTCGCGACTCGAAACCTTAGCAGCATGAGAATCGCCTCCAGCACTCTCTACGCACTTCTAGGTCCACTAGAGGTGATCATGAACAGTTTCGACACTGAAACTGTAGCCTGCCTGCAGTTATACATCGAGGTCTTAGGACTGACCGTAAGGATCGCCCAAACTCCGGGCGATGCTCTGGGGGCCTTCCGCAGCTCGCGATGGGAGTCGCCAGTAGGCCCAGACGGTCTTGCCAGGGGTGTCGGGGAGTTGGGTGACGCCGGAGGCATGGGCGAGTGCCTCGACGATGGTGAGGCCCCGGCCGTGTAGGGCTTCGAGGCCGAGGTCGAGGTGGCGGGGCTGTTCGGGTCCGTGGTCGGTGACTTGGAGGTGGAGTTCGCCATTCCCGACGCTCAGGGTGAGCCTGACCGGGGGCTCGCCGTACATGATCGCGTTGGCGATGAGCTCGCCGGTCACCAGGACGATGTCGTCGGCGAGGTGCTGGAGGTCCCAGGTGGTGAGGATCTCGTTGACCATGCTCCGGGTCTTGCCGACCATCGACAGGTCGTGGGGCAGGTCCCAGCAGACGGAACGCGGTCCGTCCGGTGTTTCGGGCATGGTCGCTCCTCGGGGTGGCGGTGGGGTGTGTACGGGCGGGTGGGGGCGCGAGAGCGTTGCCTGTTCGGCCTCGCGCATGAGGTCGCGTAGCTCGTCGGCGGTGTGGGCCTGCACGATGAGCGGTTCCGGTGCGGGCCAGGTCGCGGCGGCGTAGAAGCGTCGCGCGCCGACGCCGTACCAGACGGCCCACACGGGCTCCATCTGGTCCAGGTGCCGGGCGGAAGCCCGCTTGGCGAGGTCCCATTGCCGAGGAGGGACCTGCGTGACGGGCGCCCTTCGCCGGTGTCGCCCGCGCGGCCGTGCCTCGGTGTCGCGCCCGTTCATGCCGCCGCCCCTTCTCGGTACGGCTCACGCCCGCCGGACGAAACCCCCGCGCCCGGCGGCCATCCGCGCCGGTACGGCACGGCGGTCGCCGTCGCAGGCTGTTCCTGTCGACGGTGGGGCACGGTGCTGGTCGCCCCTGGTCGTTCCTGTCGCGCGTACGGCATGGCGGTTGCTGTAGCGGGGTGTTCCTGTCGACGATGGGGTGCGGCGGATACGGTCGCGGGTTGCTCGTGCAGCCGGTGCCGGCCGAGGGAGACAGCCGGGGGCTCCGGTCGCAGGAGGGGGCGTACCGGCATCGGGGCCGGCAACCGGTCGCACAGGCCGAGACGCCGCCGTGCCCGCAGGCGGGCGTCGACCTGCGCGTGCGTGGGCTGTTCCCACTGGTGGTGGCGCCTGTGGGGCAGGGTCGTGGCCTCGTGGGCGTACGGCGGGTGCCCGCACCAGCGGCAACCGAGCGGCATCGGCGGCTGATCGGCATGCCAGCGGACCCGGATGGCGCGGAAGCCTCTGCTGGGCCTGGAGCCTCTACTAAGGTTGTGCATCGGGTCGGACCTCCTTCGTCCGGTCAAGGGGCTTGTCCCGGCGTCGAGTGCCGTGGCGAGCCCCGCTTTTCGTGTGTGGCCGTTCGTCACCGGTTGCGGGTCGGTGATGACGGACTGGCTTGCGAAGCGGTGACAAGTCGGTATCCGGGAGACACGTCAATCACCCGTGAGGGCTACGGCTCCTTTCGGCTCGGCATTCATTTCTCACCCCTCTTATCCAGACATATCCGGTGATTCTTCTGATGGCAGCAGAGACACACGTCGGTAGGTAGGAGCAGGCGCCTCGGGCAGATTTCCGATTTCCCGAAGCCCTTCACAGGGTGCCTTTGTGCGGCTACGTTTTGCAGCGAAAGTTCAGGCACACTGTGGCGACAGTTCGTGCCGTAGGTGTGTCATTTCTGTGCCGGTGTAGCCTTGCCTTCTTGAGACGGAGTCGAAATGTCCGCATCTTCCAGGAAGAACTCGACTGCAAATTTGGATCATTTCGGCGCCGAGCTTCGGAAGTGTCGGGAAAGGGCTAATTTCACGCAAGATCGGCTAGCTGAGATAACGCGGTTCAGTCGAAGCTTGCTGGGCTTCATCGAGCGAGGTCAGCGCACCCCCAGCCGCGATCTCGCGCAAAGATGTGACGATGCTCTAGGGGCGGGCGGCGAGCTTGTCCGCCTGTGGGTACACCTGAGCGGTGAGGTAAGTCCCCATTGGTTCCGTGGTTGGCTGGGTGTCGAGCAGGAAGCGCATACCCTGCACACCTGGCAGCCGATCGTGGTGCCCGGGCTCCTGCAGACCGAGGAATATGCTCGGGCGATCCTACGAGGAAAAGCTGGTATACGAGATCACGAGGTAGAGGGGTTTGTAGCGGCACGAATGGAGCGGCAGGCGATCCTTGCCCGCGAGGCACCGCCGATGCTCTGGGTGGTGTTGGATGAAGGCGTTCTACATCGTCCGGTTGGCGGACAAGAAGTTATGCGGCGCCAAATCGAACGACTCCTGAAGGCTGCAGCGTCTCCCAGGATCGCCATCCAGATTCTCCCTCTGGCGCTGGGTGTGACCACGGGGGTCCTTGGTGGCTTCGTCATCGCGCAGCTTCCCGGATGTCCGGATACCGTGTATCTCGAATCCGCGCTAAACGGGCAAGTCACCAGTCGGGCCGAGGATGTCGGGGCCATCAACGCTACGTACGACACGATTCGAGCTCAGGCACACCCCCAGCATGTGTCGATCGAGTTGATCAGAGAGGCGGAGAAAGTATGGACCTGAGCGACGAGCTGAGGACCGCGGTCTGGCGTAAGGCGACCAAAAGTGGACCCAACGGAGGCGACTGCCTGGAGGTCGCACCGCTGTCCGGTGGTCGGGTCGGGCTGCGGGACACCGAGGCTCCCGAGCGGGCGCCCTTCGTGGTGAGCGCGAGCGTCTGGGACGCCTTCGTCGACGGAGCCAAGAAGGGCGAGTTCGACTTCTAGCCCCTGTTCCAGAAACATGAGAAGCCCTTGGCAGCAGCCAAGGGCTTCTCGTTGACGAGCAGGACAGCAGTTCAGTGCGCCTGATGTCTGAGTTGCATCTCACTGAGCTTGGTCTCGTTGATCGCCATGAACCATGGGCCAGGTCCGCGTTCCTTGATCTCCCGCTCGATGTCATCCCATCGGCGCGTCAGCAGACACATGGTGTCCCAATTGGACAGGTCTTTCTTCCCTGCGATCCAGAAGACACGCAGCCCGTTCTCGGCATAGTGCATGGCCTTCGCATGCTTGGTACGGATGCGCTTGTCGCGCGTGATCACCACCAGCTCCCTGGCCGCCACCTCAGGGATCCAGTCGTCATCCAGCGTGCCGAGTGGCACTTCAGGGATGAGCTTGTGGTTGGTATGGATGACGTCCCGGCGAAGTATGGCCAATGCTCGGCCGACGCCCAGGGAGGTTTCATCAACGAAAAAGCGCAGGCTCTGCGGATCTATGGGGGGCACGACTTTCCAGAAGTTCAGGCGCTGCGGCGCTTCTCGAACAGGACTGCGGCACGCACCTGTTCAGGCGACAGTTCGTATAGCTCAGAGATCAGCTCTTCGGAGTCGCCCGCCCTGACCTGCTCAGCGATCACCTCGGTGGGGACGGCTCGAACTGAGGGCTCACCGAAGGCCCGCAGTGGATCGATCTTGATCTCGGGAAACTTCGGATCGGGACGCATACGCACGGCCGTCCCATTGGTGAACTCCACGGCGTTGACGAAGATCTCGACGGGGTCGGCCATGACGAGTTGGCCACTCCGCATGACCACGAGCAGAAGCTCACTCTGCAGACCGACCTGCTCCTGGATCCTCTGGACGAGCTCCTTGCCATGCGGGGTCACGAAGTTCGCCGAGAGGGCGAGAGGATACTGCGATCGGGTCTCGCCCCGCAGCTTCGCTATGGCTGGTCGCATGTTGATGATGGGGACGCCCGCGTTGCGGTAGCCGGCCAGCAAGCGAGTCTCGACGAATTCGCCCCACGTCGCCAGATCTTCGCCGGTATGGCGCTGCCGGACAACCGGATCGTAGGAGCGCCCATTGCGGGTATATCCGTCAATCCAGCGTCGTGCGGTGCCTGGTCGCAGGCCGAGCAAGCGATCGACCTGCGACATCGTGTAGGTCGGCCGTGCGAGGAGGTCGACGACGACGCTCATGTTGCGCATCATCCCATCGGTGCGCTCTGCGGAAACCCAAGTCCCTCAACAACTTGAGGATTAGATCACGAAATCGAGATTGCCGTGAATGAATTGAATTAAAGCTAGTCCGATTTATGGCTTATCGGACAGGGTGCCATTAACCTAGCGCGCCCGCTTTTGGGATTCATGTCCGTTATGGACCAAATGGCGATCCTGCTCTCGCTCAGGCCAGATCGCTCAGGCCGTTTCCCGCGAGCGTCCCGTGACCTCCTCCTCGGCCTTCCTACGCACGGCGTTCAGCTCGGTCCCCTGTGAGGTCACCGCTCCGCGAGGGGAGACTCTCCCACCTCTGTATCGTTCGCTTGTAGGGTTCCGGCATGGGAAGAACCGGCACGTCGGCGTAGTCGAAGAGTCCGAGCTTTTTGTGCTCGTTGGAGCTGCGCACCTGCTCGTCGCCGCTGTAGGCGGCTCCGTAGCTGACGATGAAGGTGTGCCGCAGTGGGGTGATCTCGTAGACCCAGGTGTCCAGGATCTCTTCGACGGTCACGGTGATGTTCAGTTCCTCGAAGACCTCCCGGCAGACGCACACCTCAGGTGTCTCCCCAACTTCAAGCTTCCCACCGGGAAGTTCCCACTCGTCGCGCTCGTTCATGAGCAGCGGAACCTTTCCGCCCATGTCGATGACAAGTTTGACCGATATCGGAAGCTGATACTCGAAATAGCCGGGGTTTCGCTCGACAAGGTACTCTGGCATGCCATTACTACGGAGGCGGTCAGGGCCGTCCATGTTCATCTCCTGCCTTCGTTGCCTAAGAGAATGGCCGCCACGTCGTCAGCGCTCTTGAACTTGTTGCCTGACGACACGCCGGCCGAAGTCGCTTCGTACTGCCTGATCAGGGACGTGATCCTGTCAAGGCCCTCGTCGCGGGCACGCCGGCCGAGGCCTTGCCAGTCTGTGAATATCCGATAGTCGGCGATCGCTCGGGCGAAGCCGTCGGTACAGATCAGGACGGTGTCCGCCTCTGTTAAGGGAACGGTTGCCCGGTGAACTTTGAAGACCGCTTCGGGGTGGCCCGAGAAAACGGACTCCCCGTGAACGCCCTTGATGTACTCCGCGCGCCGGGCAGATATCCCAGCCATAATCGCCGGCCTGGTCTGCAGGGACGTCCGTGACCGCTCGACTGCTTGTGCCTCGCGCGCGTCGAAGAAGTCCGTACTGACCTCCCTGGTGACGCGTTCTTCCTGATAAGTGACCAGAGTGGCGTCACCGATCCGGCCGACTTCCACGGAATCGGCGTCAAAGGCGGCCAGGCCGATCGAGCAGCAGGGATGGTTGCGCAGGTCATCAGGGGCAAGAGAGGCAAGCTCAGCACGGACCGTCTCGCCCAGGCGGTCGAAGACCTCGATGACCCTCGTGTACTTGTTGACCGCTCCGAGATCGTGCAAGCTCTGGTCCACGAGTCGCACCAGCCACTGGACATTCGAGCTGCCGGGCAGGGTGCTCTCGTTGCTGAAGTCGGTCGCCCCGTCGATCACCCAGGCCAGATTTCCTGATGAGCCCGCCCTGTCCTCGGTCGGCTTTGCAGGGGAACCTGGGCTCTCTGTGATATCCAGAACCTTCACAATGGTGTCACCGTCCGAAGATGTGCGGGATCAATATCAGGGCCAGGCCCGCGGCGAACGAGACCAGCACGCGCCACAGTGAGCGGGCCGCCATCAGCGAGAACGCCGAGAACACGATGACGACCGCCCCGGCCATGACCTCTATGAGCAGGACGCCGTCGGAGGGCTTGCTTTGACTTGCGATGTTCGCCCCGGCGGCGATGAGGGCGACCACCGCGGCGAGCAGTCCCAGAAGCTGCAGTTGCTGGTTCTTGAACTCCGTCAGCTCCCGCTTGTTGCTCTCCTGCATCTCATGACAACGTGCCTGCTGCTCAACCATGTCGATGCGCATCCGTGTGGTGTGATACTGCATCAATCGCCTGTGGTAATCGCGGCTCTGGCGAGGCTCCAACTCGATGGCCTGAGTAAGGGATATGCGCGCTGAGTCGAATTCATGTCGAAGTGTAAGAATGCGTGCTTTTGTCTCGTGATAGTGTGCGATCCGCCCATTGGTCGATGTTATGGCCGCGTCTGCGCAACGCTCCGCTTCTTCGACCTCATTGATCGTCGGAGGCTCCGCTCTTCGCTCAAGATATTCTGCCATGAAGGCGGCCACCTGATGTACGACCCCGGCGGCGTCCGGCATGTCGCCTGCCGCGCGACGCGAATATTCGACGGCCTTTCTAAGGCTCGCCACATCTCCCCGGTTACGCTCTATTATCGCGAGGAAGGTGGGGAAATAGGGTTCTTTCTGGAATTGCTTGGCATGGCGTACGACCGTGTGCTCGTACTCGCTGTGGCGCTCCTCTCTGCGCAATCGGAGCAGTAATCCGTATAACGCGCAGAAGCGGATCGAGTGCTCAACCCTGGGCAGTCGCAGGATGCCCTGCAGCGTCTCCTCCGGGTCGGGGATCTGCTCGATGACACCACGGATCGCCTGCGGAAACTCCGGAGATCTCTGTTCGGGCAGGGCTTTGAGGTGCTGTCTTGCGGGCCGCCTCGGACAGGTCCTGGTAGAGGTCGCCGAGGAAGCGGGTGTCCCAGTCCTCGGAGACGAAGTCATGGACCAGCCGGCCGTCCTCGCCGCGCCGCCGCCTGCCCGCGGTGGACGGTTCCGCCAGCTTCACAGCGTTTCCAATTCATGGCTGGACAAGCGCTGTCCGGGTCGGGCTGCGGGACACCGAGGTCCCCGAACAGGACCCCCTACTGGTGAGCGCGAGTGTGCGGGACGCCTTCATCGATGGGGTGAAGAAGGGTGAGTTCGATTTCCAGCCTCGGTTTCGGAGACGTCGAAGAGCCCCCGGCAATGGCCAGGGGCTCTTCAGTGCACGCGTGCTGTTGGGACGCTGGCGAGTAGGTCGTCCACTGGTGATCGTGCCAAGCGGCTACGGCGACGATTCGACCGGGTTGTCGACGGGCGTCGCCTCGCTGAAGGCGGGGTACCCGGGCAGCGGAGACGCGTTCCATTCGTCCGCCACCTCCGCCAGGAGCAGTCGCATGGTCTCCGCGAACGCGGGGAACTCCTCCAGCGTGCTCGCGATCTCCCAACGGTGCCTGAGGAGCTGGCGCATCGTCGGCGCGGGGCGCCGGGTGCGGTGCAGCGGTGCGTCCTCCACCGTGCGCGGCAGCAGCCGTACCGTCACGTCGACCGTCCAGACGGCGATCGCCTGGCCGACACCGGCGTGCCACACGGCGTCCTCGGCCAGCGCCGGGTACGCCGCGGTGACCTCCGTCCGGTAGGCCTGCTCGATCTCCTCCGCCACCCCGGCCGGCAGAACGAAGACACACCAGCAACTGGAGAACGGCATCCGGCAGTACGCGGCCGTCATGAAGACCGACTGATAGGACGAGCCCTCGAAGTCGATCAGCCGCAGGCCGTCCGGCGTGAGCAGGTTGTTGTCGGGACAGGTGTCCCCCGGGGTGAAGGCCGGGTACTGCTCCCCGCCGGCCGTACCGATGCGCGCCAGCTCCTCGGGCAGCCCCGGCGGCACCGTGATGCCGAGCGCCGGCAGCAGACTGAGGAACGCGGTGGCGTTCCGCGCGATCCACGGGTCGTCACCCCAGGACGGCATGCCCTTGTCGTACGTGGTCCACAGGCGTGTGAGATCCGCCCGCCGGTGCGCCGATCCGGCGCCCACCCGTCCAAGCGCGCGCGCCCAGGCGAGGAGGCCGTCCATGGCGGCCTTCGGATCGTCCCCCAGCAGTACGTCCGCAAGCGTCGGCGCGTTCCCGAGGTCCGTCATCACCAGCACCCTGGCCGAGGTGTCCACGCCCAGCAGCTGAGGACCGGCGAGCGGGTCGGCGCCGGTCAGTGGGCGGGAACCGTTGAGTGGGTGGGAACCGATCAGTGGGCCGGAACCGGTCAGTGGGCCGGAACCGGTCAGTGGGCCGGAACCGGTCAACCGCAGCGACAGCCCGGCCGCCTCCCCGGTGAAGGCGCGCAGTCCCTCCGGCTCGGCGGTGAACACCTTGACGACCACGCTGCCACCCGCCGCCGTACGGCACCGCAGAACGGTGCTACGCGAGCTTCCACCCAGATCGACCGGATCGCAGAGCTCGACGCCGACCACCTTGCCAGCGGCCCGAAGAATCGCTTCCATCCGGGCATCCTGGCACCACCGCATCAGCCGGTGCCTTCCATTAATCCTCCGGAAGCGCGCCGGGGGACGAGGACGAGCTTCAGTCACGTCTCGGGCGCTCGTGCCGCGTCCACGAGATCGGTGAGGCCGGACGGCTCCGGCCGCCACCATCTGGCGGGCAGCTTGATCAGGCCTTGGATGACGGCGGCCGCTCCGGCGCCGGGGGCGACGAAGTGCTCCGGTGACAGGGTCGAGGGCGGGTCGATGAGCAGGCGGACGGAGCCGGCGAGCAGGACCAGCCAGCCGACCATCATGACGAGCTGGCGGAGCAGGCCCGACATCTGCCTGAGCAGGCCGGTCGTGGCCCTGACGACCTTGGATGCCTCCTCCAGCCTGCGCACCAGCTTCGGCTGTCTCGATCTGGCCAAGCGACCCACCCCCCACCAAAATGATCTTTGATCCCTTTGGTGGGCTCGCTAGCGCAAGCAATATCAACTTCTCGAAGGCCTCGCAACCGATACCGCGCGCCGTGGCCAACTCTTCGAAGAGGCGTTCGAGTTCGCTCGCACCTCTTTGCCGTCTCCATCGCGAGTTCATCCCCGGCGCCCCGCGGGCCGGAGGGTCAGGCGGCGGCGTGCTCGGAGATGGTGCCGACCGGCCGGCTCTGGGGGTCGCTCGTACGGCCGGCCCGCTCGCGCAGGATGGTCTTGAGCACGCGCCAGCCGTCGCGTACGGCGCGCAGGTTGCTGGTCCCGTGGATGCGGCAGTGCTCGTGGCTCGGGATCTCGTGGATGGCGAGACCGGCCTGGGCCGCCCGTACGTTCATGAGCGTCTCGATCTCGAAGCCGTCGCAGTCGAGGGCCAGCGCGTCGAGGTGGCGGGCCCAGAAGGCGTTGTAGCCGTAGCAGAGATCGGTGTAGCGGGTGCCGTACAACATGTTGGTCAGCGTGGTCAGCATCGTGTTGCCGAGGGAGCGGGTGAGGCTGATGTCGTCCGAGCCCGCGCCGGAGGCGAAGCGCGAGCCCTTGGCGAAGTCGGCGCCGGCGACCAGCGCGGAGACGAAGCGGATGATCTCGCGCCCGTCCGTGGAGCCGTCGGCGTCGATCATGACGATGATGTCGCCGGTCGCGGCCGCGAAGCCCTCGGTGAGGGCGTTGCCCTTGCCTCTGCCGGTCTGCGTGACGACGCGCAGCCCTGGACGCAGTGCCCTCGCGACAGCCACCGTGTCGTCGGAGGAGTTGCCGTCGACCAGGACCACCTCGTCGATCCAGTGCGGCAGGGTCGCGAACACGTGCGGCAGGTTCTCGGCCTCGTTCATGGCGGGAACCACCACGCTGACCGTGGCTCCGATGGCCAGGTCGTCGCTGACCCGGGTGTACTTGCCCTGGGAAGTGGTGATTCCATACGTCGTCATACGCCCAGTGTGGACGCACCCGCCTGCACGTCACTTAACGCCTCCTTGCAAGACCATTTTCAGTTGGGTGTCAAATGGGTGCCCGGACGCGCCGTTAAGGCATGGTCACGCCTCGGACCTGGGCATTCACGCTGGCGTGGGGTCGCCTGCGTAGGTCGGGAGGGTTTTCCACAGGCAGGCGGTCAGGCCGCCCCGGTTTCCCGGCGCGGGTCTACGCTGCGGGCATGCGCGAGTCTCCACCTCTGCCGACCGCCGGCACGCGGGCGTTCACTCCCCGGCTCATCGGCGCCGAGATCATCGTCGTCTTCGCCGTTTCGCTTGGGGCCAGCGCCCTTCAGTCGCTGGTCTCACTGATCGCATCGCTGACGGCTCCGAAGGCGTTGAAGGGTCAGCACGCCGTTCTCGTGGGCACGATGGCGCCGGGTCGGCCCTGGCTCGATCTGACGCTCCAGCTTGTCGGCATCGCCGTCTCCGTCGCGCCCGTCGCCCTGGTGGCCTATCTCCTGGTGCGGTCCGGCGAGTCTCTGCGCACCATCGGTGTCGACCGGCGCGAGCCAGGGCGTGACCTGCTGAGGGGCGCGGTGCTGGCGGCCGTGGTGGGGGGCACCGGGCTGGCCTTCTACCTCGTGGCGTTCCACGCGGGCATCAACCTCGACGTCGTGCCCGACCGGCTCCCCGACACCTGGTGGCGGGTTCCCGTCCTGCTGCTGGCCGCCCTCCAGAACGCCGTGCTCGAGGAGGTGATCGTCAGCGGCTATCTGCTGCACCGGCTGTCCCAGCTGGGCTGGAGACCGTGGCGTGCCGTGGCCGTGTCGGCGGTGCTCCGGGGGTCGTACCACCTCTACCAGGGCTTCGGCGGCTTCATCGGCAACCTTGTGATGGGCCTGCTGTTCGGTCGGCTCTACCAGAGATGGGGGCGGGCGATGCCGTTGATCGTCGCGCACACCCTGATCGACGCGGTGGCCTTCGTCGGGTACGGCATCCTGCGTGGCCGCGTGACCTGGTTACCCTGATCCGGTTCCGGCACTAATAGCGCATGGTTGCCATGACTCTTCTGCCGGTTATACCGCATGGTTACCGTCATCGCTCCTGTCGGTCAGTCAAATCCCCGAGGTGGCTGGGTAGCGTGAGATTGGAGGAAAGCGAGGTCGGCCGTCGCCGAGCGCTCTGGGCTCTGGGTGCTTTGACGCTTGCGTCCCTGGTGGTGGGAGACGCCGTCCGCTCGTCCTCACGGGTGCCGGCCGCCGCACCGGCACGGGCGCGAACGGTGGTGCACCCGCCGGTCGCCCCTCCGCCCGCCGCGTGGACGCCGGTCCGGCTGAGGGCCCGGCACCAGCCCGTGCACAGCCTGCACGACCTGGCCCCCGCCGCGCCGGGCAACGCCATCGCGCTCACGATCGACGACGGCCCCCATCCGGAGTGGACGCCGAAGATGCTCGACCTCCTCGCCGAGCACGAGATACGGGCGACGTTCTCTCTCATCGGCATGCAGGTGCAGCGGTTCCCCCGTCTGGCCGAGCGCATCGTCCAGGCCGGGCACCAGCTGTGCAACCACACGATGCACCATCCGATCCCGTTCAACCGCCTGCCCGCCAAGCGGATCACCGCCGAGATCGTGGAGGCGCAGGGGCGCATCTCGGACGCGACGGGCGTGGCCGCCAGGTTCTTCCGGTCACCGGGTGGTTCGTGGTCGAGCCGGGTGGTCCACACGGCCGATGACCACGGCATGATCCCCATAGATTGGGACATCGACCCCCGCGACTGGTCCCGCCCCGGCACCCGCCGCATCGCGCAGAGCATGCTGGCGTGCCGGCCGGGAAACATCCTGCTGTGCCATGACGGAGGCGGCGACCGCTCCGAGACGCTCAGAGCACTGCGCACCGTGATCCCCCGACTCAAGCACCGGGGGTTGGCCTTCGTCTCCCTCTGAACGCGCTGGTCAGGCCCAAGATCGAAGCTGGCCGGGTCTAGCATGGAGCTGATTCACAAGGGCGTCGAAGGTGGAGGCGGGTCACCCGTTTCCCCGCCGCCGACGGGTCGCGTACACCGCCACGGTATGGACGCCCCTCCATCGGAGGAGGAGTCGCATGGCTCACGAACTTCAGGGCCGGAAGATCGCCATCCTGGCGACCGATGGTGTCGAGCGAGTCGAACTGGAACAGCCACGAGGGGCGCTCTACGGAGCGGGCGCGAAGAGCGAGCTGCTGTCGATACACCCGGGTGAGATCCAGGCCCGCCAGTGGGACCTGAACGCCGCGGGCACGTTCGCCGTCGATCGGCTCGTCTCCGATGCGTCGGTGGACGACTACGACGCACTGCTCCTGCCCGGCGGCACCATGAACCCCGACCAGCTCCGCATGAACCGGGACGCCGTCAGCTTCGTCAAGAGCTTCGTGGCGTCCGGCAAGCCCATCGCGGCGATCTGCCACGGCCCGTGGACTCTGGTGGAGGCCGACGCGGTACGGGGACGCAGGCTCACTTCGTGGCCGAGCATCCGTACGGACCTTCGCAACGCGGGGGCGGAGGTCGTCGACGAGGAGGTCGTGATCGACGGGCAGTTCACCACCAGCCGCTCGCCCGCCGACCTCCCCGCGTTCTGCTGGGCGATCGTGGAGCAGTTCGCCAGATCCGAGCGCCGGGTCCCGGGGTAGCCCACCGTATTCGTCCACGGTGAACGCCCCTTCGCCTGCCGAGAGATGGTGGCCGCCGGCCGGTCGCAACGGCACCCCGTCAATGTTGGTTGACATCCACCTTGGTGTCAACTTACATTGACATGCATGAAGACATCCACTCTGCAAGTGCCCGGTGCGAGCATCTACTACGAGGTCTGGGGGTCGGGTCCGACGCTGCTGCTCATTCCCGGCGGCAGCGGTGACACCACCTCGTACACCCGTGTGGCGCGCGTTCTCGCCGATCGTTACACGGTGGTGACGTACGACCCGCGTGGCAACTCCCGCAGCGAGATCAGGGAGCCGCGTGGTGAGCGGCAGGTCGAGGAGTACGCGCATGACGCGCACCTGCTGCTGAAGGAGATCGGCGCCGAGCCCGCCTACATCTTCGGCAGCAGCTCCGGCGCGCAGGTCGGTCTCGACCTGGTAATACGGCACCCCGAGCAGGTGCGCACCCTGATCGCCCACGAGCCTCCCGCCGTGTGGATGCTGCCCGACGGCGAGCGGTGGGCGGCGTTCCTCCAGAAGGTGCAGGACACCTACAACAGCGAGGGCGCCGGCCCGGCCATGCGGAGGTTCGCCGAGGGGGTCGGCCTCAGGCCACAGTTCGATCCACAGGGTGAGCTGCCTCCGGGGGCGAAGGAACTGATCGCGAGGATCACCGCCAACCTGGAGCACTTCTTCGCCCACGAGCTGCGGTCGTTCGCCGAGTACGTGCCCGACGTCGCCCGGCTGCGGGGGGCGCCGGTCGTCCTCGCGGGCGGGGAGGAGTCGCGCGAGCACATGCCCTACCTCGCCGGCGCGGCGCTCGCCGAGCGTCTCGGCATCCAGGTGGTGGACTTCCCGGGCGATCACGTGGGTTACGTCGGCTCTCCGCAGGCGTTCGCGGAGCGACTGCACGAGGTGCTCCTCAAGAACCACTGAGCGGCCGTCACGGGGACAGTGGTGGAGCCTTCCTCGCGGAGCCGCGGTAGAGCTCAGGGTCGTAGCGCCGCTCGTTCTCGTCGAGCTTGGCGTGGGCGGCCTCCACCACATCCACGTGGAGCACGTCGGCGAGCCTGACGAGGTAGTTCGTCACGTCGCCGAGCTCCGACCGCACCCGGGCGAGCGTCTCCTCGTCGAGGTTCGCCGCCTCGGCGGGCGTCAGCCACTGGAACTCGGCGACCAGCTCCCCGACCTCGCCCGCCAGAGCCATCGCCAGGTTCTTCGGCGTGTGGAACTGCTCCCAGTCGCGCTCTCGCGCGAACTCACCCAGCCTGGCCGCCAGCCGTTCCACCTTGTCGGTCACGCCTCACGACCCTACCGGTGGGCGATCGGCGGCTCCGGCGTCATGTCCACGCCGGGTCAGCCCGGTGTCAATCAAGAGATTTATGGGGATTGATAGACCGACTTAACACCCGTACATGGCCGGGAGGCGGCGCTGAGCACGCGCGGGACCGTTGCTGTGGTGGCGGGGGCCATAATGCTCGTCTCCCTCGCCGCCCGTGGAAACACCCACAGCCCTACGCAGGCCGTCCACCGGGCGAGCCCGTTGCAGAACCCGGACGGGACGAAGCCCGGACTGGTGCCCGTCTCCTCCCATCCGGACAGGGCGACGGCCATCAGACTGATCAAGAAGGTGCGGGTCGGGGCGCGGGGCTCCAAACAGGGCTACACGCGCACCCGGTTCGGCGAGAACTGGGCGGACACCGCCAAGGGCATACCGTATGCCCGCAACGGGTGCCGTACGCGCGACGACCTGCTGGCGCGGGACGGCGAGCACCTGAGATACCGCAGCGGATCGAAGTGCGTCGTCGTCGCGATGACGCTGGAGGATCCGTACACGGGCAAGACCATCCAGTGGCGCAAGGGCGACGCGGACCGCGTGCAGGTCGACCACGTGGTGCCGCTGTCGTACGAGTGGCAGATGGGCGCCTCGAAGTGGAAGAAGGCCAAGCGCGTGCGCATCGCCAACGACCCCCTCAACCTCATCCCCGTCTACGGGCCCGTCAATGAGGCCAAGGGCGGAGCGGGTCCCGCGTCCTGGCTTCCTCCGGTACGGAAGATCCGCTGCGCCTACGTCGCCCGCTTCGCGCAGGTCGTGGTCAAGTACGACCTCCCGGTCACGAGGGCCGACAAGGCCTCGATGCTCGCCCAGTGCCGCTAGACCTTCAGAGGCGTCCCGAGGTGAGCAGGTCCCTGGCGGCCTGGGGGGCCTTGGCGAGGGAACCGGCGTCGAAGGGCGGCTGCGGGTCGTACTCGATCGCGAGCTGGATGGCCTCGGCCGTGGTCTGGTCGGTGAGCCGCGCGGCGAGCGCGAGGGCCATGTCGATCCCTGAGGAGACCCCCGCGGCCGTCACGATCTTCCCCTGGAACACGACGCGCTCCGCGGTGTAGGTGGCGCCGAAGGATTCCAGCAGGTCGACGGCGCTCCAGTGGGTCGTGGCGCGAAGGCCCCGGAGCAGGCCTGCGGCGCCGAGCAGCAGAGATCCCGTGCACACCGAGGTCGTCCACGTCGCCGCCGCGTCGATCCGCCTGATCCACCCGGTGAGGGCCTCGTCGTGCAGCAGCTTCCTGGTTCCCGGCCCTCCGGGGACGAGCAGCACGTCGCATGTCTCGATGTCGCCCAGCGCGGCGTCGGCCGTGATGGCCAGCGCGCCCACCCCGTCCCGCACCGGCCCGGTCCCGGACGCGGCGAACACCACCTCGGCGCCGGGGACCATCCTGAGCACCTCGTACGGCCCGACGGCGTCGAGCGCGGTGAATCCCTCGAAGATCGGTATGACAATGCGCATGGCGAGTTCCTTTTAGTTGGAGCCGCACGAATCCACCCCCCCGGGGGGCATCGCAGATACTGATCAAGCGGTTAATTCAAGGTCGTTTTCAACAACGATCATGATGTCGAGAATGATCGAATTCGCCGAAGCCGCGAAGGATCTAGGAATCACTCACCGCGAGGATCGCGCGGACCACGGCCTCGGTGTCGGAGAGATCGTCGAGTATGAGCTCCGCGCCGGCGTCGCGCAGCGTCTGCCGGTCGCTCGCCCCCGTGGCCACGGCCACGACACGGGCGCCGCCCAGGTGGCCGGCCCGCACGTCGTGGCGGGTGTCGCCGATCAGGACGGTGCTCGCCGAGCCGAAGGCCTGACCATATTTGCCGGTCGCCCGGCCCTGCGCCAGCCGTACGAGCTCGGGACGCTCCTCGTGGTCCATGCCGTAGGCGCCGACCTCGAAGTCCATGAACCGGTCGAGATCGAGGGCGGCGAGCTTGCCGATCGCGATCGGCTCGATGTTTCCCGTGAGGACGGACTGGACCACGTCGTCACGGCGGGACAGCGCTTCGAGCGCCTCCCGCGCGCCTGGCAGGACCCGGCCGTGCTCCCTGACGGCCGCCTCGTAGGCGGTGAACGCCTCGGCCAGCGCCGCGCCGAAGGAGTCGAGCAGGTCGCCGGACGCCTCGATGCCGTGCATGCGCAACGTCTCGACGGTGATCGCCCAGTCGGTGCGGCCGGCCATCTCGGCGACGTGCTCAAGAGGACGCTTGGCGATCACCTCGAAGGCGTCGGCGTACGCCTGGCGACCGGCGCCGGCGGCGTTGATGAGGGTGTGGTCGATGTCCCACAGGACGAGGGTGCGCGGCAGGCTCACGGGCCGAGCATACGGAACGGCTCCGGCCCAGGCTCTCACCCCGGCACACCCTGTGGAAAACCGGAACGCGCCTCGTCCGGCGCCCCACCTGCGGCGTCGAGGCGCGTGTCGTGCGATCAGAGCCTTGCCGGCTCGCGGTGGTGCTGCGGGTCGTCCATCGGAGCCTGGGCGGGGTGTGAGGCCTCCTGCGCGGGGGCTTGCTGCCTCGGGGCCGCGCCCGACATGTGACGTACGGCCTCCTCCAGCTCCTCGGCGGTCTCGGCCTCCGCGAGCCGCGCGCCCGCCGGAGCGGCCGTCCGTGGCATGGCCCAGAATCGCCGGGTGTGCTGGCCGTACCAGACCGCCCATCCGGGCAGCCGTGCCGCCAGCTCCCGTGCCGCGGCCTTTCCCTCGGTGACCTCGTTCGTCATCACGACCTTCTTCCCGTGCTCTCAAACCCGTCGTCATCGGCCCGGACGGCTGCTCTCACCTCGGCGTGCCAGGGGAGGCGAGCGTCGTTCGGCGGGCACCTGTCTTCCTTTTCGGGCGGTAGATCGGCCGGCTCGAACCAGACCGCACTGCCCGCAATATCGCGATAGAAACCCCCGGGCTCCCACGGTACGGGACGAAAGCCATTTTTGGTCATTAAAACGTTCCCTGATGAGGGACGAAGCCTTTTATCGATCTTGATAAGGCATTTCGGCGCATGCCGCGTCAAGACCCGTATCACACCCCTAGGAGCCTGATTCCTGGGGTTCCCCTTGTCTCCGGCACCTGCTCATGATGAGTCCATTCGACGATCTCAGGAGTGCCGATGAGAACCGTGCACCGGACCTGTCCCCTCTGCGACGCCGTCTGCGGCTTGCGGCTCACGCTCGACGACACCGGGCATGTCACGTCGGTCAAGGGCGACCCGGACGACCCCTTCTCCAAGGGCTTCATCTGCCCCAAGGGGGCGAGCCTCGGACGCCTGGACGAGGACCCCGACCGGCTGCGCACGCCGCTGGTGCGCAAGGACGGCGAGTGGCACGAGGTCAGCTGGGACGAGGCCTTCCAGGAGGTCCATCGGGGGCTCAAAAGCGTCGTGGACGCCCATGGACGCGATGCCGTGGCGGCCTACTTCGGCAACCCGACCTTCCACACCATGGCCGGCTTCATGTACCGGATGCCGCTCAGCCAGTCGCTCGGCTCCCGCAACATCTACTCCGCCAGCACCATCGACCAGATGCCGAAGCACGTGGCCTGCGGCTACCTGTACGGCAACCCGATGGCCATCCCGGTGCCCGACCTGGACCGTACCGACTACCTGCTGGTGCTCGGCGCCAACCCCGCGGAGTCGAACGGGTCGCTCTGCGCCGCCCCCGACTTCCCCGGCCGGCTCAAGGCGCTGCGCGGGCGCGGCGGAAAGCTCGTGGTCGTCGACCCGCGTCGCACCCGTACCGCCGACCTCGCCGACGAGCACCTGTTCGTACGGCCAGGCACCGACGCGTTCCTGCTGTTCGGCATCGTCCAGACCCTCCTCGCGGAGAACCTCACCGCCATCGGCGTGGAGGTGGAGGGGCTGGAGGACCTCCGGCGGCTGGCGGAGGACTTCACTCCGCAGATCGTGTCGCCGGTGTGCGGCGTACCCGCCGAGAAGATCGTGCGGCTGGCGCGGGAGCTGGCCGCGGCTCCGACGGCCGCCGTGTACTCCCGCATCGGCGCCTCCACCGTCGAGTTCGGCACCGCGGCGCAGTGGCTCATCGAGGTGATCAACATCCTCACCGGGAACCTCGACCGGCCCGGCGGCGCCATGTTCACCAAGACCGCGACCGTCGACCTCTTCAAGCCGTCCGAGCCGTACAGCACCGGGCACTTCCACAGCCGCGTGCGGGGGTTGCCGGAGTCGCTCATGGAGCTGCCGGTGGCCACCCTCGCCGACGAGATCGAGACGCCGGGGGAGGGGCAGGTCAGGGCACTGGTGTCGGTGGGCGGCAACCTGGCGCTTTCGGCGCCGGGCGGGCCCCGGCTGGAGCGGGCACTGGAAGACCTGGAGTTCATGGTCTGCGTGGACCCCTACCTCAACGAGACCACCCGGCACGCGAACGTCATCCTGCCGCCGCCGCGCATGCTGCAGATGCCGCACTACGACTTCCTGCTGCTCACGGTGACGGTGCGCAACTACACCAGGTTCTCCCCGCCGATCCTGCCCCTGGAGCCCTGGCAGCTGTCGGAGGCCCAGATCCTGGCGCGTCTCACGATGATCGTCTCAGGGCAGGGGCCGGACGCCGATCCGGCCGCGCTGGACGAGCTCATCGTCGGCCAGCTGCTCACCGGGTTCACGCAGGTCCCCGGCTCGCCGGTCGAAGGCATGGACGTGGACGAGCTGCGCGCCTCGCTGCAGGGCGACAGCGGACCCGAGCTGATGCTGGACACCATGCTCAGGCTCGGCGGCTACGGCCTGTCGCTGGCCGACCTGCTGGCGAACCCGCACGGCATCGACCTCGGCGCGCTCGTGCCCCGGCTGCCGGAGCTGCTGACCACGGCCTCGGGCCGCGTGGAACTGGCCCCGCCGAGGCTGGCCGAGGAGGCGGCACGGCTGCGCGAGCGCCTGGCCGTACCGGCGCCGGAGATCCTGCTGATCGGACGTCGCCAGCTGCGCTCACTCAACAGCTGGCTGCACAACGTGCCGACGCTGACGGGCGGGAGCAACCAGTGCACCCTGCACATCCACCCGGACGACGTGGCGCGGCTCGGGCTCGGTGAGCAGGTGATCGTACGCTCGGCCAACGGGGAGCTCGTCGTGCCGCTCGAACCCAACGACGCGATCATGCCGGGCGTGGTGAGCCTGCCGCACGGATGGGGACACGCCGGGACCCGCCAGCGGAACGCGTCGGTACACGCGGGCGTCAACGCCAACGCGCTGACCGACGAGTCGGTGGTCGACGTGCCCTCCGGAAACGCGGTGTTCAACGGCGTCCCGGTCACGCTCATCCCCATCGGGGCGGAAGGCGGCGAGCTGGACGTCGCGCAGGTCCGCGTCCCCTCCTCGGCGCACGCCTAGCGCGGGGCCGGAGACGATGCGTCAGGACGGGTACGCGGCCGTCTTGACGAACGCGACGCGGTCGAGGGGTACGGCCTCGCCGTCGTCGTCGAGGCGCCGGTCAGCGCTCGTCCAGGCGGTAGACGCGACGGGCGTTCTCGACGCCGACCATGCGTGCGATGTGGTCGGCGTCGTCCCGCGTCCACGCCCCCTCGTCCAGCCCTGACCGCAGGAAGTCCGAGAGGCCCTGACGGAACAGCAGTGACCCGAGATGGTAGAGCTCGGCCAGCCCGAACGCGTCCGAGGAGAACAGGAACTTGCCGAACGGCGCGAGCTCCAGCGTCTCGGCGATCAACGCCCGCGCCCGTTGCCCGACGTTGTGGGTGGCGAGCCCGACGTCCACGAAGACGTTCGGGAACACCTGCGCGAGGTAACCGGCCTGCCGGTGGTACGGATAGTTGTGCAGCAGCATGATCGGCGTACCGGTCGGCGCGACCGCGCGCAGCAGGTCGGTCAGCAGCAGCGGATCGCACCGGTACAGGTCGACGTCGGCGTCGCCGTATCCCACGTGGAACTGGATCGGCAGCCCCCGCTCGACCCCGCACCACACGAAGAAGGCGTGCAGGGTCGCGTCGGCCAGGCGGGGCGGGGCGCCCGCCTCGATCGAGGTGAGCCAGCGGCCGGCCGCGTTGGCGACCTCCGCATCGCTCGGCCGCTCGCCGGGCAGCGCCAGCCCGACCCGGTAGGCGGCGATCGACTTGAGCGCCACCGCGCCGATGGAGCGCTCGTCCAGCCGCGCGCGGAACGCGTCGGCGAACCCCTCCGCGCCCGGCCCCTTCGCGGCCACCTCCTCCGCGACCTGCTCCAGCCGTACGATCTCGTACGTCTCGGCGCCGGCGAGGGCGCCCATCTCGGGTGGCGCCAGGATGGCGCCGGGGGCGAACCCGGTGTCCAGGCAGAGCGCCGCGGCGCCGGACGCCTGGAGGAACCTCCGGTTGACCTCGCCGGATCCGAGGTCGGCGCGGCGTGCCAGATACTCTTCGGCGGGCGCGTGAGCGGGCAGGTCGAGGACCGGCGCGCACCAGCGGCGTACGGCGAGGCCGATCTGGGAGTCGAAGAGCGTGGTGCCAGGGCTCGGGGCGTCCGCCTCGGTCAGCATGGATTCGAACGCGGTGCGGTCGAGCTCGCGGTCGACCACCCCGTGACAGTGGTGGTCGACGAGGCGAAGCGTCTCTACGCAGGGCAGGAGCGAGGGCACGCGGCCGCTGGTCCTTTCGGGTATGGGCGCCCCACCACGACCGAGGTCACGGCGACGAGCGGGCGGCCCTATGTGAACACCGGGAACCTCGCTCCGGGATGGAGAATGACGTTGCGCTAGAGCGTATAACCCGTCCCCAACAGCGCGGTGACCGGGCCGTACGGCTCCACCGCGGCGCCGGACCGGATGAAGGCAGGGGAGCGGAATGGACCAGCGGGAACGCGCGCGACGCGCGGCCTCGGCCCGGAAGGCGACCGGAGGCCTCGTCGCCAGAGGCGTGACCGCCGTCGCCGTCACCTGGGTGGACACCAGCGGCATCAGCAGGGTCAAGGCGGTGCCCCTTTCGCGCCTGGAACACGCGGCGGCCTGGGGCATCGGCGCCTCTCCGGTGTTCGACGCGTTCCTGCTCGACGACTCGATCATGAGTGGCCGGTTCGCCGGCGGGCCGGTCGGCGACCTGCGGCTGCATCCGGACCTCGACCGCCTCGCCGTGCTGACCGCCCTGCCCGGCTGGGCGTGGGCGCCCGCGGACCGGTACGACCAAGATGGCATGCCGCATCAGCTGGACGCCCGCTACCTGGCCCGCCGCGAGGTAGATCGGCTCGCCGCCGGCGGCTTCTCCGTCCGGGCGTCGTTCGAGGTCGAGTGGGCGGCCTCCGTCGGTGACGGCGATGACTTCGTCCCCGCCTGCACCGGCCCGGCGTACGGCATGACCCGGCTCACCGAACGGTCCGGCTACCTGCGCGACGTGGTCGGGGCGCTGACGGCTGCGGGCATCGCGGTGGAGCAGATCCATCCGGAGTACGCGGCCGGGCAGTACGAGGTCTCCGTCGCCGCCGAGGACCCGATCGGGGCCGCCGACACGACCGTCCTGGTTCGCGAGACGATCCGCGCGGTCAGCCTGAACCACGGCCTGCGCGCGACCTTCTCCCCGAAGGTGCTCGCGGGCGGAGTCGGCAACGGCGCGCACGTCCACCTGAGCCTCTGGCGCGACGGCGCGAACCTCATGGCGGGCGGCGACGGCCGGTACGGCCTCACCGGCACGGGTGAGGCGTTCGCCGCCGGCATCCTGTCCCGGCTGCCGGCCCTGCTGGCGGTCGGCGCGCCGTCCGTGGCGAGCTACCTGCGGCTCGTCCCCTCGCACTGGGCCGGCGCTTTCGCCTGCTGGGGGCTGGAGAACCGCGAGGCGGCCATCCGGTTCGTCACCGGGTCGGCCGGCGACCGGTCCCGGGCGGCCAACCTGGAGGTGAAGTGCTTCGACGCCGCGGCCAACCCGTACCTCGCGGTCGCCGTCCTCCTCGCCGCCGGCCGGGCGGGGGTCGCCGAGGGGGGTACGCTCCCCGAGCCCGTCGAGGTCGATCCGCGCTCCTTGGGCACCGTCACGCCGTTGCCGTCCTCGCTCGGTGCGGCGCTCCAGGCGTTCGAGACCGACGCCGTGCTGAAGGACGCGCTGGGCGAGGCGATGATCGACACGATCGCCCTCGTGCGCCGGGGCGAGATCGCGCTGTTCGAAGGAGCGGACCCCGAGGAGATCGCGGCCCGTACCCGCTGGAAGCACTGACCCGCCTGTTGCATCCCGGCCGGGCCACAGACTCCCGCCCGTCGCTCATCTCGGCTGAGCACTGATTTCCGCCCGTCGCTCATCTCGGCGTATTGGGCCCCCTGAGCATTTGTAGGTTCTTAGCGATCTTTGTAGATATATTCCTGCTTATGCTGGTTTCGGCCCCCCGCATTTCCGATTCGCCGGTCATAATTCCTGACCCGCGACGGCTGCGCGTTCTCGATCTGCTGCGGTTTTGCGCGGCGCTTGCGGTGGTGCTCTTCCACTACGGCGACACGCGGGCATGGGGCACGCCGAACGCGTTCCCCGCCCTGAGCTCGGTGACCATGTTCGGCGTGTACGGCGTCCGCATGTTCTTCGTGATCAGCGGGTTCGTCATCCTGATGAGCGCGTGGGGCCGGACCCCCGGCGCGTTCGCCTCGTCGCGGATCGCCCGGCTGTACCCGGCGTACTGGGCGAGCGTGATCGCCCTTGGCGGGCTGGCGGTCGGGGGCCTCATCACCGACCACCGGCCCACTTTCAGCGAGCTGCTCGCGAACCTCACCATGCTCCAGCACGGCCTGAGGATCCGCGACCTGGAGATCGTGTACTGGACGCTCTGGCAGGAGCTGGTCTTCTACGCCCTCATCGCGGTGTTCGCCACGGTAGGCATCACCTACCGCCGCTGCCTGGCCTTCCTCGGGGGCTGGCTGCTGCTCCTGGCCATCGCCGAGCGCGTGAACGCCGATCTACTCCAGGCGTTCCTCATCCCGTTCAGCGCGCCGTACTTCATCGCCGGGATGGCCCTTTACCTCATCCACCGCTTCGGAGGGTCGCTGTACCCCTGGTTGTTCGTGGGCGCCGGCTGGGCGCTCGCCCTCGTTCAGGTGCTGGGGGAGAACCCTCCGGCCGTCGGGCGGTTCGGCACGGCGCTCGGATCCGCCCTCGTGGTCGGAGTGATCTCCCTCATCTTCCTGGTCATGATCCTGGTGGCCCTCGGCAGGCTCGACGGGATCGACTGGCGCTGGCTGACCTGGCTCGGCGCGCTGACCTACCCGCTCTACCTGTTCCACCACCACGTCGGGTTCCTGCTCATCGGCAGGCTCCACACGCCGCTGGGGAACCGGCTCACGCTGCCGCTGGTCGTGGCGACGGCGCTCGCCGTCGCCTACGGCGTGAACCGGCTGGTGGAGGTGCCCCTGCAACCAAGGCTGAGGGCCGCCCTCGACCGCTCGCTCCACGCCGACGACGGCTACTTGGAGCGCGGAGGATAGATCTCGCCGCCACGCAGCTCCCGGCCCTGCAGCAGGGTCGTGATCGTGACGAAGCGGTAGTGCTGCTTCTCCAGCGTCTTCAGCACGGTCGGGATGGCCTTGACGGTCTCAGGGACGATGTCGTGCAGCAGGATGACACCGTCGCGCTTGGCCAGCTTGAGCGTCTTCTTGGTGATGACGGCGGTGTCGCGGGACTGCCAGTCGAGGGTGGACCCGGTCCACAGGATCTGCGGCAGCGCCAGCTCGGCCATCAGCTGCGTGACCCGGTCGTCGGTGGCGCCGTTCGGCGGGCGCATCATGGTCGGCGCCCTGCCGATGGCCTCGTCGATGACCTCCGAGGTCCTCGTCATCTCGTCGAGGATCTCCTCGTTGGACAGCGTGGTGAGGTCCGGGTGGTCCCAGGTGTGGTTGCCGACCTCGTGACCCTCGTCCACGATGCGCCGCGTCAGCTCGGCGCGGCTCCCGACCTTCCTGCCGAGAAGGAAGAAGGTGGCCTTGGCCTTGTGCTTCTTCAGCGTGTCGAGCAATTGGGGGGTGTACGGCCAGGGGCCGTCGTCAAAGGTGAGCGCGATGCACTTGTACCGAGCGCAGTACGGTTTGGTCGCCTTCCTCACCTCTGCGGCAGCGGTGGCCTGACCGGTGTCGCCGGTCGACCTGGCCTCCGCGGCAGCGAGAGTCGGGGCGGCCTTCTGGGTCTTCTTCGCCTCGGCGGCCACCGGGACACCGAGAACGCCGACCGCGCAGACACTGGCAACCATAATTCTGACTTTCCGCCACATGCCGCCGAATCTTAGTGAAACCTCGCGCCCGCGGCGATCTAGACAAGCTCGGCCCCGTTCCCTCCCTGGTCAGGGCTCGGTGAGTTGTCCATGGAGATTCGGTCTCTGAGGTAAAGAACACGCACACGCGTGTTAGCGGACAGTAATGAGGGCATTACTGTCGGCAAGGGTCGTGCGGCTCAAGCTTGCTCCATCCGGTCAGACCGCCGGTTCGGCTCTCCCCAGACGAACGACAACACCGAGTTGATGGAGCCGCGCCAACCGCTTTCATCGTCACCGATCTCAGTTCAGCGCCGGGCGATCGTCATTCACCGACCGCCCGTTCTGAAGCGTTCCCCCGATCAGCCGAACGAGGAGAAGTGTGCGTTCACACGGAAGAATATCGAGCGCTGTCTTGGCCATCGCCCTCATATTGACGACTTCGGCGTGCACCGGCGGCGACCTGGCCGGCGGCGAGACCGACGCGGCCACGTACCGGAAGGTGGTCGACGACGTCTCCGGGCGCATTCCGGTCCAGACCATCCAGATGCTTACCAAGACCGCGGCGGAGGATCCCCGCTGGTTCGAGGAGGCCCGCCTGATCGTGGAATCCTGGCAGCGGGCCGGGATCCCCGCCGAACTGCTGGCGGTACGCGGCGCCGAGGTGGCTCGGCGTGCGTTCACGAAAAAGGACTTCGACGCGTCTCTGTTGGTATACGGCCCGATGCCGGACCGCATCGACCCCGACAACATCCTGTCGAAGTTCACCTCTGCCCGTGCCGGCGTCTCGGGGTGGAACATATCCGGCTATCGCAATGCCGAGTATGACGCGATCTATGACGCCCAGCAGCTCGCGATGAACGAGGCCGACCGGATCGCCGCGGTGAAGAAGGCGCAGAAGCTCCTGTACGAGCAGCAACCGGCGCGGCCGTTCGCCTATCCCGTGGTGGGCGGGGCATACCGATCGGACCGCTGGGACGGTATCCAGCACGCGTTGGGTTATCCGGTGTTCAACATCTGGAATTCGATCGGAGCCACTCCGAAGACCGGAAAACGCACCCTGGTGGTCGGCACCGTCTCCGAGCCCCTGTCCCTCAACCCGGTCGCGCTGGAGTCGCCCGCGGCGCAGTTACTCCTGTCGCATGTTTACGACAGCCTCGTACGGATCGGCCCGGCAGGTGAGTTGCGGAACTGGGCGGCCGAGTCGGTACAGGTCGACGGCACCCGAGTCACCGCGAAGCTGCGGCACGGCATGCGGTTCAGCGACGGGCATCCGGTCACCGCCGCCGATGTGGCGTTCACCATCAGATACCTGATCGACAAGAAGTCCCCCCTGTTCGCTCAGAAGCTGGCCGCCGTGCGCGACGTGCGCGCCATCGGCGACTCGGTGGAGATCACCCTTGCCAAGCCGTCGCCGAGCTTCGTGCCCACGACGCTGGCCCAGCTGCCGATCTTGCCGAAACATGTATGGGAGAAGGTGGCGAACCCGGCGAAGTTCGCCAACGCCGCCCCTGTCGGCTCCGGGCCGTTCGTCTTCGCCGGCCGCAAGCTCGGCGCGGAGATCCGGTTCAGAGCGAACAAGGAACACTTCTCGGCACCCAAGATCGACGGCCTGGTGATGATCGTGCTGGGCGGCTTGGACGCCGAGGTCGGCGGGCTCGCCCAAGGCGACCTCGACATGCTCGGGGACGTACAGAACGTCGCCCAGCTCGCCTCGGTTCGCGGCAAGAGCGGGATCACGGTGCTGTCCGCCGAAAGCATCGGCTGGGCGGGGCTGCACTACAACATGCGCAGGGAGCCGTTCGACGACCGGCACTTCCGGCGCGCTCTGTCCCTGCTCATCCCCGTACGGGACATCATCGACGTGGTCCTTGACGGCCACGGCAAGCCCGCCGGGTCGCCGATCGCCTCCTCGCTGACGAAGTGGCACGACCCGTCGCTCCGGCCGTTCCCGTACGACACCCGGGCCGCGATGAAGGAGCTGCGGGAGGCGGGATACGTGTTCGACCGCCGGGGCGTCCTCTACTTCCCGGCCGCACACGACGACAAGCGCCTCCGTGACAACAACGTGCCGTCCTGACCGAAAAGGGAGGCGCCATGACGCTGCTGCGATTCTCGATGAGACGTGTCGCGCGGATGGTGGCGACCATCGCGATCCTCGTGCCGTTGACCTTCTTGCTGTTCAGGGCGGTACCCGGGGATCCCAGTGCGGCGGTGGTCGGGCCCGACCTCGATCCGGCCGTGGCCGCCATGCTGCGGGCGCGCTACGGCGTGGACCAACCGCTCGGAGTTCAGTTCCTCAGGTACATGGCCAACCTGGCACGAGGCGACCTCGGCGTCTCGTTCCACTACAAGCAGTCGGTCGCCGACATCCTGCTGAACAAGCTGTTCAACACCGCCGTCCTCGCCGTGCCCGCCATCGTGCTGGCCCTGGTGCTCGGGACGGCCCTCGGCGCGGTCGCCGCGGCCACCAGCCGGCGCGGGGTCGTCGATGCCGTACTGCGCAACGGCGCCTTCGTCGGCAGGGCCACACCCATCTTCTGGACGGCGACGCTGGCGCTGCTGCTGTTCAGCTACCGCCTGAACTGGGTGCCATCGATCGGGATGACCACACCGGGTCGGGGCGTCGCCAGTACCGGCCTCGGCCTGTTCGCCTCACCGGACTTCTGGTGGCACCTCGCCCTGCCCCTCCTCATCATGACGCTCTACTTCATGCCGGAGCCGCTGCTGACCATGCGCACCTCGATGGCGGACGTGCTGCGGGAGGACTTCATCGCTCTCGGCAAGGCACAGGGACTGTCCCCGGCACGGATCATCTACCGGCATGCGGCACGGAACGCGCTGCTGCCGGTGGTCACCTTGATGCCGGCGCTCACCGGCACCATCATCGGCGGTCAGGTGATCGTCGAGACCATCTTCTCCTGGCCGGGCATGGGACGGGCGGTCGTCGATGCCGTCAACAACTTCGACTACCCGATGATGCAAGGCGTCTTCCTGCTGACCGCAGTGATGGCCGTCGTCGTCAACGGCGTCATCGACGTTCTCTACGCGTACCTCGACCCGCGTGTGAGGTTGGCATGACCACTCCGTATCCTCTGGCGAAGATCACCAAGCGGCGTATGTGGCAGGGCAAGGTGACCGCGGGCGCCCGGCGGGTCGCGCGGGACCTGTGGTCGACGCCAAGTGGCCGGGCCGCGATCGCCATCATCGGTGTCTTCCTCCTGACCGCGCTGCTCGCGCCGGTGATCGCACCGCACGGTCCTCTTGAGCGGGTACGTGCCGCCGACGGGGGACTGGCCAGGCTGCTGCCACCGGGCCTGGCGCATCCGTTCGGCACGACCAACTTCGGCCGCGACATCTTCGACCAGGTGGTCTGGGGCACCCGCCGGACCCTGTCGGTCGCCGGGATGGCCGCCCTGGCGACCGCGCTGATCGGGCTCAACGTCGGCCTGATCGCCGGATACCTGGGCGGCAAGGTCGACAGCGTGCTCATGCGGATCGCGGACACCGCGTACGCCATCCCCTTCCTGCCCCTGGCGATCGTGCTGGTCGGCATCCTCGGCCGATCCGACTTCGTGCTGGTCCTCGCCATCGCCGTGCTCTTCTGGCGTACGACCGCGCGGGTGGTCCGGGCGCAGGTGCTGTCACTGAAAGAGCGGGCGTTCGTGAAGGCGGCCGTCGTGGGCGGGGCCTCCCGGCGGCGCGTCCTGTACGTCCACATCGCCCCGAACGTCGCCTCGCTCGCCATTCTCTACGGAATGCTGCTCGTCGCCGAGGCGGTCCTGGCCGAGGCGGGCCTCAGCTTCCTCGGCATGGCGCCGACGAACGCGGTGTCCTGGGGCACGATCATGTTCGACGCGTTCAGCTCGCAGGAGATGAACCGCGCCTGGTGGTGGCCGCTGTTCCCGGGGCTCGCGATCATGCTGTTCGTCTTCGCCGTCTCGCTGCTCGGACGGGCGCACGAGTCCCTGCAACGGCGCCACCTGGAGGTGCAGTCGTGACCCCGATCCTGGACGTGCGCGGATTGAAAGTGGTGTTTCCCAGCCACAACGGTCCGGTGCAGGCAGTACGCGATCTTTCGTTCTCCATCGCGCCGGGCGAGGTCCTCGGCCTGATCGGCGAGTCGGGATCGGGCAAGACCACCGCCGCCAAGGCGGTCCTGCGCCTGCTCCCTCCCGGCGCCCAGGTGTCCGGCCAGGTGACGTTCGAGGGAGCCGACCTGGCGACGGTCCCCGCGAAGAAGCTGCGCGGGTTCAGGTGGGAGCGACTGGCGCTGGTCCCGCAGGCGGCGATGAACTCCCTGGACCCGGTACAGCCGGTGGACCGGCAGATCGCCGAGGTGGTCCGGGCGCATCGCGACATGTCACGCGAGGAGGCGTTCGCGCTGGCCCGGCAGGCGCTTGACCGGGTGGGCATCGGGGCGGACCGCTCCGGAGGTTATCCCCATCAGTACAGCGGTGGCATGCGGCAACGCGCGTTGATCGCCATGGCCACGGTGCTGCAGCCGACCTTGCTCATCGCGGACGAGCCCACCACCGGACTCGACGTGGTCGTGCAGGACCGGATCCTGGCGCTGCTCGCCGATGCCAAGCGCGAGCTGGGCCTGTCCATGTTGCTGGTCACCCACGATCTGGGCGTCGCGGGAGAGATCTGCGATCGCGTCATCGTCCTCAAGGACGGGGAGGACATCGAGTCCGGGCCGGTCGGCACGGTGTTCCGCGCGCCCCGCCACCCGTACACCCGTGGGCTCCTTCACGACGAACCCGTCCGCCCAGAGCGGCGGTCCCGCGACGGCGAGCGGTCCCTGCCGGCGGTGTCTCTCGACCGGGTGTGCGTGCGCTACGCGACCGGCCGCGGGCTGGCCGCGCTGCGGCGGCCCCGGTACGTCTCCGCGGTCGATGACGTCTCGATGCTGGTACGCGAAGGGGAGATCCTCGGACTCGCCGGCGAGAGCGGCTGCGGCAAGAGCTCCGTCGTGTCGGCGCTGGTAGGACTGGCCGACATCGCCGCCGGCACCGTGCGAGTCGGCGACATCGAGCTCGGCGGCGACGGGAAACCCGACTGGCGGGCGCTGCGGTCACAGGTACAGCTGATCTTCCAGGACCCGTACCAATCGCTCAACCCCCGGCTCACGGTCCACAGGGAGGTCGCCGAACCGCTGCTCGCCCAACTGCGGCTCCCCGACGACGAGGTCCACCGCCGGGTCATGGCGGCGCTGGAAGCGGCCGAACTGAAGCCGGCGGAAAGATACGCCGCACGGCGGCCCCACGAGCTCAGCGGAGGGGAGCGCCAGCGGGTGGCGATCGCCCGCGCACTGGTCCTCCAGCCTCGGGTGCTGCTCGCCGACGAACCGGTGTCGATGCTCGACCGGTCCACCGGCGGGGAGATCGTGAGCCTGCTGCGCCGGCTCGCCGACGATCTGGGAGTCGCCGTCATCCTCGTGTCCCACGACCTGTCGGTCCTGCGCCAGATCTGCGACCGGATCGGGGTCATGTACCTCGGCCGGGTGATCGAGACGGGGCCGGCCCACGAGATCCTCTCGCATCCCCGTCATCCGTACACCCGCGCGCTCATCGACGCGGTGCCCGTGACCGATCCGACCGTGCGCCGTACGCGAGTGCTCCTGCCGGGCGAACCGCCGTCCGCCGTGGATCGCCCCGACGGCTGCGCCTTCCACGACCGCTGCCTGGTGGCCCGCCAGTCGCGCTGCCACCACGACGTGCCCCCACTGTCGCGAGAAAGGCACGCGGTCGCCTGCTGGTACCCCCTGGCCTCCGGCAACGGGCATTAGATCTTTGTCCGACGACCGATCCTTCCGCCTGCTTCGGGCACCTCTAACCCAGCCACTCCTCGGTGGCTCCGCTGACACCGGCGGCCACGAGACCTACCGTCAGGCGGCGGTACGCGAACTCCACGAGGAGACGGGCATCACGGTCGATGACCACCAGATAGGGGCGCCGACCTGGACCCGCGACGGTTCGTTCCGGCATCGCGACGTCCGCCACCTCCAGCACGAGGTAGTCGTCGAGATCCAACTGACCCACCCCGGACCGGACGTCGAGGAGCGCAACCGGCTGGACTACGAGCTGGAGGATTACTTCGGCTTCCGCTGGTGGCCGATCGCGCAGGTAGTCACCAGCACCGCCCAGTTCTACCCCCGCAGCCTTCCCCGCCTGCTGGAACCCTTCCTCGGCGGCGAGACGATCACCGAACCACTCGAACTCTGGGCCTGACATGGCACGCGGCCGGCCTCTGGCGCGCTCCGCGTACCTCGTGCCCTCTGTCGCTGCGAACCTCCTGTCACATAACCGACGACCGGCCAGGACGTGGTGTCGGCCCAGGTCGGTCCCGCGCTATCGCCACCGGGCGGGAGTCCCGATTGTTAGCGCTAACAAATTGCTTTCGTAATGGTTCCTTCTCTGCCGCAGGGTCAGTGGTGGCAGAGCGGAGCCAATACGAAACAAGGAGCCGATGTCAAGGACGGTCACGCGTTCCCGGCGAGAGACCGGAGACCGCGTGCGGGTTCATCAGGTGTTATCAGGGGGCGTCGCACGTGATCGATAAGAGCGCCGACTGAAACTTTCGCGGCAGGGTTGACATGTTTCGCGATGATTTCCACACTGTGTCCCCAAGGCGGTTTCCTCGTGCCAAGTGGTGGCCCACGGCAGGGACCGTCGTCTGCGACGCCCTTGTGGTGTGCGTTCCACGATCACGGGACGCGGCGTCGATCGCGTGGAGCTACCTCCCCGCATGTCCGCTTTCGTGACTCAGCCTGGAGCGTTCAGTCATGCGCACGAACGCCGAGTTTTCCGCCTGCACCCCCATCGCCAACCGCGAGTTCACCAGGGTGACGCCGGCGAACGAGATGACACCAGCCCCTGACGGCGGCTGAACACTATGAGGAGAATTCACATGCGTCTACCCTGGCGAACGGGACGCCCCGCCGCCGTAACCCCCACAGCGACCCCCCGGCCCGCTGTCCGCCGCAGCCTGGCGATCGGCGCGATCCCCGTCCTGGTGGTGGCGGGCGGGCTGCTCGCCACGCAGCCCGCGCAGGCCGCCGTCGCCTGCCGGGTCGACTACAGCATCACTTCGAGCTGGTCGGGAGGCTTCGGCGCCAGCGTCACCATCAACAACCTCGGTGACGCGGTCAACGGCTGGCGGCTGACCTGGTCCTTCGGCTCCGGCCAGCAGATCACCCAGATCTGGAACGCCACCAACACCCAGTCCGGCTCGTCGGTCACCGCCACCAACGTCAGCTACAACGCCGCCATCCCCTCCGGCGGCAGCACCAACTTCGGGTTCAACGGCTCCTGGAACGGCAGCAACCCCGCACCCACATCGTTCTCCCTGAACGGCGTGGCCTGCACCGGCAACCCCGGCAACCCGAGCCCGACGCCGACCCCCACCCCCACTCCCACGCCGACCCCCACCCCCACCCCCACACCGACCCCCACCCCCACACCGACCCCCACTCCCACTCCCACGCCGACGCCGACGCCGACGTGCGCTCTTCCGTCGACGTACCGCTGGACATCGACGGGCTCGCTGGCGAACC